>CAYGWQ010000337.1:0-5953 GCA_964353465.1 uncultured Acidobacteriota bacterium
ACGCCAGGGCGCTCGAAGAGGCCGGCGCCTATTCCATCCTCCTCGAGATGGTTCCCGACCGGGTGTGCAAGGCAATCACCGAACGCGCCAGGAACTGCTTCATCATCAGCCTCGGTTCCGGACCGGACGCGCATGGCCAGCTCCTGATCTATCATGATATGTTCGGGCTGTACCCCAGGTTCAAACCACGAATGGCAAAGGTTTTTGCCGACGCAGGCAAGGTCATCCAGGGGGGGCTCGATCAGTACGTCAAGGAAGTCACCGAGCACATTTTCCCTCAGCCTGAAAACTGGTTCCAGATGACCGATGAGGAGTATCAGCGGTTCTGCGAGCTGCTAAAGTAGTAGCGCAAGGATGGGAGTGATGCATGCCCTACGACGCGACTAGGATGGCTGATTGGCAGATTGCGCAGGCTGCGGAAAAGGACATGCCTACGCCTGCGGCCTGGAAAGAGCGGCTGGGGCTGCAGGAAGACGAGATCCTCCCCATGGGGAGAGTCTGCAAGCTCCATTTCCTCAGAATCATGGAACGCCTCAAAAACCGCTCCAACGGCAAGCTGATCGAAGTGACTGCCATTACGCCCACGCCGTTGGGAGAGGGAAAAACGACGACTTCCCTCGGCCTCATTCAAGGCTTGGGGAAACTGGGCAAGAATGTCGGCGGGTGTCTGCGCCAACCGTCCGGCGGCCCCACCATGAATATCAAGGGGACCGCTGCCGGCGGGGGAAACGCCCTGCTTATCCCGATGACCGAGTTCTCCCTGGGCCTCACGGGAGACCTCAATGACATCACGAACGCGCACAACCTGGCCATGGTGGCTCTGACTGCCCGCATGCAGCATGAGAGAAACTACGGGGACGAACAGCTGCTGAAGTTGAGCCGAATGCGCCGCCTGGATGTCGATCCCACACGCATCGAATTTGCCTGGGTGATGGATTTCTGCGCCCAGGTCCTGCGCAACATTATCATCGGCATTGGCGGCAAGAACGACGGATTCATGATGAGATCCCAGTTCAACATCATTCCCAGCTCCGAGCTCATGGCCATCCTGGCTATCGTGCGCGACCTGGCGGACCTGCGTGAGCGCCTGGGGAACATCACCCTGGCTTTCGATCGCAACGGCAAGCCCATCACCACATCCGATCTCGAAGTGGCAGGCGCCATGTGCGCCTGGATGCGCAACACCATCCATCCCACCCTTTGCAGCACCGCCGAGTATCAGCCCTGCATGGTGCACGCCGGCCCCTTTGCAAACATCGCCGTGGGCCAGTCATCCATCATCGGGGACCGGTTGGGGCTCAAGCTGTTCGATTATCACGTCACGGAGAGCGGATTCGGCGCCGACATCGGCTTTGAGAAGTTCTGGAACGTCAAATGCCGCTATGCCGGCATGACTCCTAGCACTTCGGTCCTGACGGTGACCGTCCGGGCTCTCAAAATGCACGGCAATGGCCCGGCGGTGGTCCCCGGCATCCCTCTGCCCCAGGCATACACCCAGGAAAACCTGGACCTTCTGGAAAAAGGGATCCCCAACCTGGTCCATCACATAAACATCATCCGTAAAGCGGGGATCAATCCGGTGGTCTGCATCAACAGGTTCGCTTCCGACACAAGAGACGAAATCGCCTTGATACGCAGAACAGCGGAAGCGGCGGGAGCGCGTTGTGCTGTGTCTGAACAGTGGGCCAGGGGAGGAGAAGGTGCAGTCGAATTGGCAGAGGCTGTTATCGAAGCCTGCAACGAAAAGAATGAATTCCATTATCTCTACCCTCTGGAAAGAAAGCTGCGAGACCGCGTCGAGACAATTGCACAGGAGGTGTATGGCGCCGAGGGTGTCGCCTGGACGCCCGAAGCCAAAGCCAAGGCCGAAATGCTCGAGTCCGATCCCAAGTTTTCCGACTATGCCACCCTCATGGTCAAGACTCACCTCAGCCTCAGCCATGATCCGGCGCTCAAGGGCGTCCCCGAAGGCTGGATTCTGCCGATTCGGGACGTTTTGATCTTTTCAGGAGCAAAGTTCCTTTGTCCGGTGGCCGGCAGCATCAGCTTGATGCCGGGGACCGGCTCGAATCCCGGCTTCCGCCGTATTGACGTAGACACAGGGACAGGTGAGGTGACGGGCTTGTTCTGATCCGGCGGTCCTGTGCCTGTGCCAAAATCTGCGGTGCCTTCGCGAACGAGACGTTGTTATCATTGTAATGGGGTCGAACGAGCATTTCGGGATTGCGGGCCCCTTGAATCCCGAGATTGTGGGAGAGAGGAAAGATTATGTTTGTCGAAAAAGGCTACCTTTTCCAAGGGATGAGCCCCGAGTTCATGGACGAAATCTCCAAAAGCCTGATTCGCGAGACGCACGCAAAAGGAGATATGTTGTTCAGAGCTGGAGATCCGGCCGATTTTCTTTACGTGCTCGAGACCGGACGGGTGCGGCTTAGTGCCGGCGATCGCGGCATCGTCACCCGAATCGTGGAAAAAGAGGGGGATGCCCTGGGCTGGTCAAGCCTTGTGGGGCGGGAGTCTTACTCGAGTTCGGCTGAATGCCTGGCGGATGTCAGAGTCGTCAAGATAAAGAAGGATGTGCTGAACGAGATTTTCAACCGCCATCCGGCCTGCGGATTGCTCCTCTTCAGGCGCCTGGCAAGACTGATCGGGGAACGCCTGCTGGAGAATTATCACCAGATATCGGCCCATCACGCGGAAAAGGGGACATCCAGTTACGGTTACAGCGGGTAGAACCACAAGGCCTCAGACATTCGGTTTCTTTCAGGAACAGGATGCACGCCCGGTGAGTCTTCCAAGCCGGCGCTCATGGCGGTGCATGCACAGAGAGGGGGCGGACAGTGCTGATTATCGGGGAACGAATCAACGCGACGCGGAAACGCATTGGCGAAGCGGTCATGAAGAGAGATGCAAATTTCATCCAGCAAGAGGCCCTGAAACAGGTGGAGGCCGGCGCGCACTTGCTGGATGTCAACGGCGGGGTCGCCGGACAGGAAATCGAAAACCTGAAGTGGCTGGTGGACACCATCCAGCAGGTCACATCAGTCTCCCTTTGTCTGGACTCTGCGGATTCGGAAGCGTTGCGGCAGGCTCTGCCTTTGTGTCGGCAGCCGGCGATGATCAACTCGATCAACGACGACCCGGAACGGTTCCGAGCTATCCTCCCCCTGGTGAAGCAGTACAGTACCAGGGTAATCGCTCTTTGCCTTTCTTCGGCAGCACCACCCAAAGGCTTGGAAGACCGCGTCGCTACCGCCGCGAGCCTGGTAGCGCGGTTGACCGCTGAAGGAGTTCCGGCGGAAAACATTTATGTGGATCCTTGTGTTTTTCCGATAAGCACGGGATCGGAGCATGGTCCGGCGGTTCTTGAGGCAATCGGAAGGATCCGCAGCCAGTTCCCCGGGGTGCATACCAGCTGCGGCGTCAGCAACGTTTCCTATGGTCTCCCGGCCCGCAAGCTGCTGAACGAAGTGTTTTTATTAATGCTCCTGGGAAGAGGTATGGACGCGGCGATCATGGATCCCACCGATCCGGGTTTGATGGCCCGAATATCGGCCGCGGAGGCGCTCAGCGGGCGAGATGCCTATTGCAAGACCTATCTCCGGGCCTATCGCGATGGCAAGCTCGAATCGCCGGCGCCACAAACGCCATAGCGGAACGCAGAGCACGGAGGCGCGAAGCGCCGGTAGAGAATAGCCCCGTCCGTGAGGGCGGGGTGGGGAGAGATACAGAATGGAGGTCCGGAGGACCGGCACAGACATCATGTGCCGCACCTTCGGCGCTCGTTTCCATTGCCCAGACACCCCGGCCTTACGGCCGGGGCTATTGTTTGCCGCCTCTTCGAGGCTCCAATCCTCCAGGGATCATAAGTGAGATGGTTTGGTTGCGGCTATTCTGCGCTGTGCATTTCGTGGTTATGATTTTGCCATTCGCAGGCCGCGGAGAAATGCTCGACCATGTCTGAGAAACAACCAGTCCTGATCATCGCTTGTGCAATCTTCCGGGAAGTTCTTCCGGCTCTGGTCGAGGATGGCACCACGTCTGTCATTTTCATGGATTACGGGCTGCACCTCACACCCCAGAAGATGAAAGCAGCGATCCAGGCTCACATCGATGTCTTGAGCAAGCCTCACGTGATTCTGATCGGCTACGGCCTCTGCGGGAATGGCCTGGTCGGTTTGCAGTCCCGCCAGCACACGCTGGTCATTCCCCAAGTCGACGATTGCATCGCGCTCTTTCTGGGTTCGCGTGCAGCCTACCTCCGGGCGTTCCAGGACAATCCGGCCACCTACTACCTGACCCCGGGATGGCTCGAATGCGGCGGCGAGCCCTGGAGCGCCTATCAGGAATGCTCCGCCAAGTACGGCCCGGACAAAGCGGCATGGATCGCGGATGCCATGTACAGGCACTACCGGAAACTCTGCTTTGTTGCCTTCACGCCGGAGGAGCTTGGGAAATACCGGCCGCGGGCCCTGCAGATCGCCGCTTTTTGCCTTGAGCGTTGGGGCTGGCAGTACGAGGAGCGCGTAGGATCGGACGCGCTCATTCGCCGGCTGATCCATACAGGAGCCGGCCTCGCGGAAACTCCGGGGAGCAACAGGGAGTTTGTGGTCGTCGAACCGGGAGAGGAAGTGCGGCAGGAGCCGTTCATGCTGAGCCGGACAATCCTTCAGGAGGAACCAGGCACATGTACTACCTATACAATCAAGTAACGGAAATGACGCCGATGGAACGCATGAAGGCCGCCCTCGGCGGGGAGAAGCCTGACAGGGTGCCGGTTCACATCTATCCGCGCTCGGCACCCCTCGAGTACCTGGGGCTGAAATTTCTGCAGGCATGGGAGGTACCGGACCTGTACGTGAAAGCGCAGATCCTCGGGCAGGAGCGGTTCCAATACGACTGTGTGATTGATTATGACATGATGGGCCCGGTTGAGGAGGCCCTGGGCACCATCCTGAAGTATCCGGAAAACGACGTCCCCATGGTCAAAGAGCCCGCCATCAAGACCAAGGACGACACGAACAAGATCCACTGGAAGATTGATCCGCGGAAAGACGGCAACATGCCCAAGGTCCTCTACGTTATACGCAGGCTCAAAGAAGAACTGCTCAAGAGAGGTGGGGGCAAGCAGCATGTCCCCATCATGACCTGGGGCAGTTGTCCATCCAGAACGGTCGGCTGCCTGCTAGGCTTTCAGAAATGGTTTACGATTGTCGTGCGCGATCCGGAATGGGCGCAGGAGCTCATGGAGCTGGCTCTCCATCCCTGGTTGGAAATGGTAAAAGCCGAAGTGGAAGCCGGCGCAGACATGGTCTGGGTCAACGATCCGGTTTCCTCGGCCGACTGCGTCTCGCGAGCCGCCTACGAGAAACTCACGCAGCCCATGGAGAGGAAATTCATCGAGGCTATCCGGAGGGAAACCGGGGTGCCGATTGTATTCCATCCCTGCGGGAACTGGCATGATCGGCTGGACCTGGTGGCCCAGAATCAGGCCGATTGCTATTTCCTGGGCCCGATGGACATCCGGCTGTGTGTGGAAAAGATTGTCGAGCAGAACAGGGCGGGCAATGCGCGCGCCAAGGCCATCAATGGAAACCTGGGTGCTACTACCCCAAGTGTCACGGATAAGAGAATCCCGCTGCCATATGCCACAACGCTGGCCGGCGGCACTACCGATGAGATCGAAGCGGAATGCAAAGAGGTGATCCAGGTCGTCGAAGGGAGCGGGTTGCGCAGCATCCTCGGCCCCAATTGCTGGACACCCCCGGGCACACCATTTGTGAATATCGATGCGGTCGTCTACGCAGCGAGAAAGCACGGCCGCTTCAGTTAAGATGCTGATTAGTCTCTGTCGCGAAATTCGGTTGCAGCGTGTGCCGGCTTGGCCCCGTAGGGGCAGAAAGATAATAGCCGGGGGCGCAAGCCCCCGGATAGGATATTGCATTTAATGAGC
>CAYGWQ010000338.1:0-5942 GCA_964353465.1 uncultured Acidobacteriota bacterium
CTGGTTGTCGGCGACGGTAGTGAAGATAGTGGTTTTCTTCAGCGGAATTGTAGAGTTGTGCTCGATAATTCGGGTAAAAAGCCCGCCCTGGGTCTCGACCCCAAGCGAAAGGGGCAACACATCGAGCAGGACGATTTCCTTCAGTTCGCCAGCCAGAACTCCGCCTTGCAGAGCGGCGCCGATCGCTACCACTTCGTCCGGATTCACTTCGGCAGATGGCGCTTTTGAGAAGATTTTTTCGACATGCCGCTGCACGGCGGGTGTGCGTGTCTGGCCACCGACCAGTATGACCTTAGCGATGTCGGAGGGAGTGAGTTTGGCGTCGCTCAGCGCCTTATGGCAGTAGGCGGTCGTTCTTTCAATCAGCTCCTGTACCAGGCCTTCGAACTTTGCACGCGTCAGGATTTTGTCGAAGTGTTTGGGACCCTTGGAATCACCCGCAATAAAGGGGAGGTTGATATGGGTTTCCATGCTGGTCGACAGCTCACACTTTGCCTTTTCTGCCGTTTCCTTGAGCCGCTGCCGGGCGAGGATATCCCCACCAAGGTTGATGCCGCAATCCGTCCTAAACTCCGCGATCATCCAATCCATGATACGCTGATCGAAATCTTCTCCGCCAAGAAAGCTGTCCCCACAGGTTGCAAGCACCTCGAAAACACCATTGTTCAGTTCCAGGATGGATAAATCGAAAGTCCCGCCCCCCAGGTCGAAGATTGCCACCCGCTCTCGATCCTTTTTCCCCAATCCGTAGGCAAGGGCGGCGGCGGTTGGCTCATTTATGATCCGGCGCACCTCAAGGCCTGCAATCCGGCCGGCGTCCTTCGTCGCCTGGCGCTGCGAGTCATCGAAGTATGCGGGCACAGTGATAATTGCTTCTGTAACTGCTTCATTCGTAAAATCTTCAGCCATGCCCTTGAGGTGTTGCAGCAGCATGGCGGAGATTTCGGGAGGGCTGTACTCTGTGCCGTGAACGGCAATACGCACATCGCCCTTTTCGGAGGCGGTTAATTGATAGGTGAGGTAGGACTTAAGTCTCTGGATCTCGGGCGAGTCGAAGCGCCGGCCCATTAATCGCTTGACGGCATAAACGGTATTGCCGGCATTGGTGACCATCTGGCGCTTGGCAATCTGCCCGAGAAGCCGATCCCCCTTCTCGGCAAAGGCCACAATGGATGGAGTCGTTCGGCCACCCAGGCTGCTGGGGATGATCTGAACAGAAGATCCCTCCAACACCGCAACGCACGAATTCGTCGTGCCGAGATCAATTCCGATGATTTTGCCCATAATTACTTTGGAGCTGAACCTTGATCCTTTGTTTTCGGGCAGCTTGCGACAACAACCTGGGCAGGCCTGAGCAGGCGATTTTTGAAAAGGTACCCGTGCCTCAGTTCTTCGATGACCGTATTGTCCTCGAACTCCTGCGTTTCCAGATGTGTAAGCGCCTCATGCAGATTGGGGTCAAACTTGTTCCCTTTGACTTCGAGGGGGACTACTCCAAGGCGGTTCAAAGTATTGCCCAGCTTCTTGTAAAGAAGCTCGACACCCTCCCGGTAATTGTTCATGAGGTCACGCTCGTTGTTTTTTTTCTTAAAGCTCTCCAGAGCACGTTCGCAGGCATCCATGATGGGGAGGAACTCGATGAGAATCGAACTCTTCACCAGCGTTGCTGCCTCGGCACGCTCCCGGTCTGAGCGCTTGCGGAAGTTTTCCATCTCGGCAGCCTTGCGCAAAAATCGATCGCGCCATTGCTCCGACTCGGCCTTAGCTGCCTCGAGGTTTGCCTGCAACTGGGCCATCGGATCAGCTGTCGCCCCATCAGTTCCTGTGACGGTCGTTTCTGCGGTCTCCGCGTGCTCCGCAGCAGCGGCATCGGCAGAATCGGGGGGCGGAATACTGTTTGAAGTCATGCCTTTATTCCTTCACTACCAAGTACTTGACCGAATAGCCTGGCCACATATTCAACCAAGGATATCGCTCGGGCATATTCTATCCGGGTCGGACCGAGTATACCCAGAGAGCCGATGGTCTTCTCATCGACTATATAGCGTGAGGCAATTAGCGTGCAATCCTCGATGCCCGGGAAGGCATTCTCGCTGCCAATGGTGATTCGAACTTCCTGGGTATCCCCTCGGATGCACTCTGAAATGAGAGAGGCCAGCTTGCTCTTCTGCTCGATCATCTCGAAAAGTGCTCTCATCCTGACAATATCGGAGAACTCGGGGTTCTTGATTAAGTTTGAGGCTCCATCCAGGTATATCTCCGGCGCGCCCTCCTCCGTTGCTTCCGAGAATGTCTGAGAGCTCAGCATGATCACGCGGCGCACGAACTGGTCGTAGAGTGCCCGCTCCTCGCCGATCATTTTGGAGAGAAGCAATCGGATCTCCGCCAGAGTCTTGTCCTTGAAATGCTCGACGATGTAACGTGCTGCCTGGTCCAGATCGATCTGGGTGTATTCCTCGGTGGGATGGATAATCCTGTTCTGGACGATGCCGGCGCGAGAGACCATGACAACCAGGATGCGATTTTCCGAGAGCCTGATGAACTGGATATGCTGCAGGACTACCTTGCTTATTGGAGGTGAAACCACGATCCCGAGGTTTTGAGAAACATGGGACAGGACATGGCTGGTGCGAGCCATGAGCTGATCCGGATTATCTTCCGACATCAGGCTGCGATCGATCAGCAGCCTCTCGCCGGCAGAGATCTCTCGCTTATCCAACATGGTATCGACAAAGAGACGATAACCCTTGTCGGTCGGGATCCGTCCCGCCGACGGATGGGGCTGGCGCAGATAGCCCATTTCCTCCAGATCCGCCATGACATTTCGAATCGTCGCCGCGCTCAAGTGCTCGCTGCTTCGCCGGGAGATGGTTCGCGACCCGACAGGCTGGCCGGTGGCCACAAAGGTCGAGATCACCCACTGGAGAATCTCGCGGGACCGTTCATCTAAGGAAATAGGCGAGCTGGAAACCATAAATTATTGGCCAATTTATATTTCCAAGGATTCCCCCCTTGGGCGGGGGCGGGCATCGGGCAGGCCTCAAAGCCAAGCGGTCTTTGCCCACGAAAACAATATAATATCCAACAAATCAAAAGCAACCAAGCCTTTATCGAAATGGCCATCACGCCGAAACCACGAAATACACCAAACACACGAAAGTGCCACGGCGTGTTTCGTGCATTTCGTGGTTCATATAGGGGGCTTTGGATTATTGTGGTCTGCGCCTGATAGCGACCGAAAACCTAGAATTGAAACTCAGTGCCGATACCTTTCTTTACTGCCTCGTCGTAGACGGCTCTAGCGGCCGAAACGTCCTGGATCGCCAGGCCCACTGACTTGAACAGCGTTATCTCTTCCGGAGAGGTTCTCCCGGGGACTTTGCCCAGGATTACATCCCCCAGGTTTCCGGCAACCTTGTCCCATGACCACGCGCCGGCCTGAACCGGAATGATGAAGTCGCCCGCCTCGGCCTTGCAGGCATCTGTGAGATCACAGACGACCCGGCTTCGCTGGATAGATTGGGTATCGAGCTCACGCATTTTGGGGGTATGGGAGCCGATGCCATTGACATGAGTTCCGGGCATGAACCACGAGCCGTCCACGACCGGCTCTGCGGCGCTGGTGGCAAGCACTACGATATCAGACTGGCGCACAGCGGCTGCAGGTTCATCCGCAAGCTCAACGGGAATCCCTATCTGCCGGGTGATTCTGCTTGCGAAGGCCTGCCTCGTTTCCACCGCATCAATCGACCAGGCCAGCAGTTTGCGGAGCGGCCTTGCCTCGTGGATGGCAAGGACCTGGGTGAACCCCTGGACTCCTGTGCCGAAGATCATCCCTACCGCGGCTTCTTTTCTGGCCATGTGTTTGGTGGCAACACCGCTGGCGGCTCCTGTCCTCATGGCGGTGATAAATCCGCCGTCCATAACTGCAATCGGAAACCCGGTTTGCTCATCGAGCAGCAGGATCGTGCCGAGAACCGCAGGCAATTGGTGCTTCTGGACGTTATTGTGGTAGACCGTAACGATCTTGGCGCCCAACGCGCCAAGATCCTTGATGTACGCCGGCATAAAGAGCGCGAGCCCCGCTTTTTCAGGCAACGCGATCGGCGTGCGCTGCGGCATATTGGCATTTCCCGCCGCCAGCCCGGCGAAGGCTTTCTCCACGGCATCCATGCACATCTTCATGGTGAAGAAGCTTTCAATATCTTTGCGCGACAGAAGTAAAGTCTTCATAGCTCCTCCGAGACAAGTGGGGAATGATGGTGGCGACAAGTGGACATTCCGCTTTTCCGGGCTTGGCACTCCAATGGCTATGGCAGACTGGAAAAGCGGAATGTCCCCTTGTCGCTCCGAGTACTAGGCGCTGGCTGCCTTGCCGGCTCTTGTAGCCATGAATTTTTCCAACCGGTCGTATGCTTCCTCCAGAATTTTCTCCGGCGGGAGGAACACGATGCGCATGTGGCGCGTCCCAGGGCGCTGCCCGAATCCATCGCCGTGAACCACCACCACGCCGGTTTCTCGAATCAGCTCGGCAACAAACTCCGCATCGGGCTGAGAAATATGAAGCCGCGGGAAGGCATAGAAAGCAGCCGTCGGTTTTACGCATGAGATCCCGGGTATGGCATTCAGCCGCTTGTAAGTAATATCCCTTCTGCGCCGCAGCTTTTGCTTCACTTCCTCAATGTGGTCCTGCGGCCCTTCGAGGGCAGGTCGGATTGCATACTGGAGCGGCGCCACCGCACACAGCCGGGCCCGGAGGCATCGGTTGACCGCATCGATGTAGCTCGCCATCTCCTTCTTCTTTCCCGTCACGACCGCCCATCCGATGCGAAACCCGGGCACCAGATAGCTCTTGGAGAGTCCGTTCATCGTGATGATCGGCGCTTCATCGGAAAGCGAAGCGATCGAGAGGCTATCCTCGCCGTCGAGTACCAGCTTGTCGTAAATCTCATCGGAGAAGATCATCAGATTATGCTGGAGGCTGAGCTTGACGATCTCCGCCAGCACCTCCAGGGAGTATCTCGAACCGGTCGGATTGTTGGGATTGATCAGAACCAGTGCGCGCGTCCGCGGTGTGATCTTTTTCCTGATGTCCGCCACATCCGGCTCCCAGTTATTGTCTTCGTCGAGGTAATAGGGAACATCCTGCGCCTGCAGCTTCGCTAAGACGGCTGAGTATAGGGGGTAGCCGGGCGAAGGCGTGAGCACTTCCTCTCCCGGGTTTACCAGTGCCGTCAAGCAGAGTTCGATCGCCTCGGATGCACCTGAAGTGATAAACAGGTCGAGCCAGCTCGCGATGCCCTTTCGCCTGATCGACCTGCCGATCGCCTCGCGTGCCTCCAACAAGCCGGAGGAATTCGCGTAGCCTGTGTGGTTTTCGAGCAGCGCCCGATAGCATGCCTCGATCATGTGCTTCGGGGTCTTGAAGTCATAGGCAATCGGATCGCCGATGTTCAGATACAGAAGTTGCTTTCCGGCGGCTTTGGCCTGCTCCGCGATCAGCAGGATGTCGCGGATCGCATATTCAACTTTTTGAGTGCGCACGGATGGCTCAATCATGAAGACTCCCCTTTTGTTCGTTTTATCACGCGCTTGCTCCGACCGGCACCGGGTTCGGGCGGCGCCGGCGCCACTGGCAGTAGAGGCGACCAGCATAGCCTTTTGGCGCGCCGATTTCAAATCATGAGAGAGCCAGGGTGCAATCGGAAGTGGGACTCACTCCTGGAGAAATCAAAACAAAAACGCCACGGATTCCACGGATTCCACGGATTTGTTAAAAAATTCTCAATCATGTACTGGGGCAGGTCGCTCCAGTTCAAACGTATCATCTGCTAGGTTTATGGAATCTGTGGAATCCGTGGAATCCGTGGCGTTTTTGCTTTTTGGCCCAATTCGCTCTGAAAGCGGCGGCAAGCAACTGAGTCCCACTTCCAATTGCACCC
>CAYGWQ010000339.1:0-5933 GCA_964353465.1 uncultured Acidobacteriota bacterium
CATAAGTCCTCATATTGTATTCACTTGTGGGCCGTTCCAAAAGAGCCGCACCCAATTGGATTATGAGCCGCGGTTCAGACAGTGGCTGTTAATTGCCAGAAGGCCCAGCGAACCACAAAGACCTCGAAGACCGCAATGAAGGCATAGCAAGCGGGGCGTGACGGATCATATGGCGGATTCAGACTTTGGCCGCCACTCCGGCGCAGCCAAAGCGCATTCTCCTCGTCCTTTGAGGCCTTCAAGGTTTTTGAAGAAAAGGGGGCATTCCGCTTTTCCCGGCATGGCGCTCAAATGGCTAGTGCAAACTGGAAAAGCGAAATGTCCCCGTTTCGCTACAGTATCTGCCCGCAGAACGAGACGTGGATCCCCAGTTCCTGCATGGCCGCAGCCTTGAAGTACAGGGCGCGGCGCGCGCCGGGTCGATCGGGCGCGTAGGCAACCTGGATATGATTGGCCTTGTGGCGCGCCATGAACTGGTCACGGGCGATGCCGTGCATCACCAGGTGCATCATCGGCCACTGTGAAGTTGTCAGCCGCCAGTTCTCCCGGGCAACCTCTTCGGGCACCGTGACGGATGTGCCCAATCCTAGGTCACAATTCAGCCGGTTATTCTGAACAAAGACACGGCTCCAGACCACCTCCCCCGGCCGGCTCAAGCCTTTCACCGTGCCGCCGCCGAGCGGAAAGTACATGGCCGGCTGGCGTTCGCTCACGGCGCCCGTATACCCCCCCACCAGGTGAGCGGGTGGTACCGCGCCGGAGATTTCGAGAATCCAGACGAAATCGTCGATGCCATCGGCCTTGACATGACGTCCCCAGCGGACGTCGTGCAAGGTCGTCTCAGGCGCAAAACCAAGCAGCTTCCAGATACGATTGGTGATCAATCCATCCACCCCGGCGCATTCATCCACCTCGTTGAAGTGTGGGAGCGCTTCACCTGCAAACAACTCCTTGCCGGTGACCTCGTGATACACCGGCGGGCGATCCACGTTGTTGAGCAAACCTTCGACCAGGTCCGATGCCGGAGAGAGATCCTTGAGGCCCTGCTGATACTGAATGCCGATGGTATCGCAGCCAAATTCGGCGGCAATGCGCACGGCGGCGATGTACATCTTGCACTGGGCCAGCACCTGCGCTTCGGTCAACTCGGTCTTGTCATCCCGGCCCAGCTCGAACTTCATTCCTTTCGCCAGCAGCCAGTCATAGACCGCACGAGCCTCCTGGTCGGAGACCGTGCACATCCTGGCGTAGAGCGCGGACTGGCTCAGCCGCTCTTTATAGATGCCCGCGGGGGCCAGCAGCTCATCGGGGATGATGCCATTGTACATGCCCATGCAACCTTCATCGAAGATCCCCAGGATAGCCTTGTTCTTGCGAAACTCGCGGGCGAACTTGATCCCGGCCTTGGCTGCACCCGAAGGCACTCGTTCGCGGGCGAACGGCCGGACATGCGGAGTGGGGTGGGTCACCTTGCCGGTCTTCAGCCATTTCTTCAAGCCCCGGACGAAGAACTCATCGGTGAAATCATCGCTCCATAGTGTGCTGTATCGAGTGCCTGCCTTCGCGAGTGAGCCGTTGAGATTCAGCATGCCGACCAGGCCCGGCCAGGTGCCGCTCCAGTTGGCCACCGTCAGAATCGGCCCCTGGTGGGTCATCAGCCCCGGCAGGACGTGATGCGAATACTGCCACACGGCCTCCGCCACGATCAGCGGCGCCTTCGGCGGGATCGACCGGAAGACTTCCATGCCGCGTTTCTGGCTGTCAAGGAAACCGTGCTGTTGCACTGGATCGTACGGATGCGCGCGCTGGACCTGCCATCCCTCCCGGGCGACAGCGGCGATCACCTGCCTTTCCATTGCTTCCTGCGCGGGCCAGCAGTTTTGATTGGCCGCCAACCGCAGGTCGCCACTGGCGACAAGATAAACCGTTTTCATCGAGTTCTCCTCCCTCTGGGAACACTGCTCAGGGATCCATTATCGGCAATTCGACCCATGATCTGCAAACGGCAATTCAAAATAACTCGTGATGGCGCAGAACACCCCCCAAGCATAATGCGCCGGAGTCAGGGCGCAATAAAAAACAGCATGGAAGTGCAGATGTGTTTTTATCCGGCCAAGGTGATAGAATCGCCACACCAACCGCCAAAGGAGGGATCCATATGACACTGCAGGGGAAGCAGGGAGGACGAAGGCCTTTTTTGCAGAAATTGATGGTCTTGAGCGGCCTGGCGGCTATGCCGGCGGGCGCCCAGGCACAGCAGCAAGCCCGGCGGGACGCCGGCCCAGGCTTATTGCCGACCTATGTGCGCGCGCAGAACTACAAGTCGCTGAAGCAATCCAGCTATGACAGGACCGGTGGCAACGGCGACCGCTGGCCCATTCAGCCGGGGGCAACCCAGGAGGTCTTTCAGGCAAAAGGCCCGGGAATGATCTCGCATATCTGGTTTACGATTAGCGCCGCCCAGAATCACCTGAAGGAGATTGTGCTCCGCATGTACTGGGACGGCAGGACCAGGCCCAGTGTCGAGAGTCCGATCGGCGACTTTTTCGGCCTCAACCTCGGCGAGTATGTCATCTATGAGTCGGAGTATCTTGCGTGTTCTCCAGGCAAATCGCTGAATTGCTATTTCGCCATGCCGTACCGGGCCGAGGCTCGGATAACCGTTACCAACGAGGGCAAGCAGAACGTCGGCGCTTTTTACTCCAACATCGATTACATGGATCTGCCGTCGCTGCCTGAGGACGTCCTGTACTTTCACGCCGGCTACCGCCAGGCTGCACCGAACAAGCCGGTTACCGGGCCGGACGGCAAGGATGTGCTGAATCCGGACGGCAAGAACAACTACGTCTACGGCGAAACCCGCGGCCGCGGCCACCTGATGGGCATCACGCTGGGCGTCCTGCAGAACAATGAGTTCTGGATGGGCGAAGGCGACGACATGATTTTTGTCGACGACGAATCGAAACCGCTGATTGTCGGCACCGGTTCGGAGGATTACCTGCTCGGCAGCTGGAATTTCGGAGGCCGCGATGGGGCGCGCGCCTTTGCCCACCACATGTACGGCGCACAGTATATCCAACTTCCCGAGCGCACCGGCGGCCGGTACCTCTGCTATCGCTGGCACGGCGACAATCCGGTAACCTTCACACGCTACCTGAAGCACACGATGGAGCACGGGCACGCCAACAACCGCGGCGACAATTTCTACTCCTGCTGCTACTGGTATCAAGCGGAGCCCTACACAGATTTGCCGCCCTTGCCTCCCGCTGCAGATAGGATTCCCGTGCTGCGCGCGATGCCCGGCCCCGGCGGCGTGCAAACAGGCTGATAGCCCTGGGGATTTGCAGGCAGCCGCAGGTGGACCCTGATACAGATAGGCGTCCTCATTAGTTTCTGTCGCGAAATGATATTCGAGCCCTTGCGGCACAGCCCCGAAGGGGGCGAAGGATAATGGCCGGGGGCGCGAGCCCCCGGATAGGACATTGCATCAAATGAGCCCTGGCAGGGGCGAAAGATCTTTGTCCGCAACCATTTTCTGTCGCCCCTCCAGGGCTCGGCATCGATTTCTGGCCTAACCCCGGGTTCGCGCCCGGGGCTATTGTCTTCCCGCCCCGCTGGGGCTTGCCTGCTGGCCGAACGAGTTATGCGATAGATAGTAATTAGTCCCTGTCGCGGAACTCCCTTTTGGGGCTGAATCGTCCGTCAAGCAGAGCAATCATGTGCGGGCGGGCTTTAGCCCGTGCCCGGTGCGCCTGAATGTGGGATCGGTTCTTCTATCCACACATCACCTTAATAACAAATGAATTACGCTCATGAAATCGACCGTATCGTGGTTGTTATCCTTAATGCGCGGGCTAAAGCCCGCCCCCACATTTGACTTCAATCCAGCCGGCGCTGCGGGTTGGACAATGAGTTTCGCGACAGATACTAATTAGCTCTTGCGCAGGCGGGTTTATGCTGTGCGCCGAAGGCTTTCGTAGCGCTTATTTGCGTCCATCTGTGGTCTGGTCCAGCCATTCCCCGCCTTTCTTGATGTTCTCGGGCGTGAAGACGCGGGAGCGCAGGGTGATCTCTTTGGGAACTTTTCCACCTCTTAGGATCCGGAGTGCTGCCTCAATGGCTTCCTTCCCTCCAGTAGGATATTCAAAACTGGCTGCGAGAATGCCCTGCTGGACATAGACCTGCCCCTCCTGGGGCAGGCCGTCAATCCCGACGAACAGCATTTCTTTTTCCCGCCCGACGGCCCTGGCGGCAAGATAGGCACCATGTGCCCCGGGATCGTTGTGCGCATAGACGAGGCTGATCTGCCTGTGAACAGCCAGGGCCGACTCCATCTCCTTCCGGGCGTTGGGCTCGAGCCACTTCATATCGGCTTCGAACACGACCTCGAGGCCCGTTCCCTTGATACCCTCGAGAAAGCCGCTGTGCCGGTCCTGCCCCGGCGTCGAGGTCATCAGGCCTTTCAGCTCGACAATTTTCCCCTTGTTGGCGAGCTTGCCGGCAGCCCACCTGCCCGCTGCCCGGCCAATCATCTTGTTATCCGCGCCGATGAATGTGCTGTACTCGGTGCCAAGCACCCGGCGGTCCAGGACGATGACCGGGATACCCAGGCGAAATGCCTCGGCCACGGGTGCGGTCAAGGGGACGGCCTCCTTCGGCGAGATAATCAGCACGCTGACCCTCGAGCTGACAAACTCCTCCACGTGCGCCCGCTGCTTCAGGGTGTCGTTCTGCGCGTCCTTGAAGATGACCGTCAGCTCAGGATATCCGGCAGCTGCCTTCCGGATGTCGGCATTCATCTGGACCCGCCAGGGCTCGCCCAGATTGCATTGGCTCATGCCAACGACCCACTTCTGTTCTCCGGCCAGAGAGAAAATGCCTAGTAACAGGATGGCTGCAGATAGAAGAATTCTGGATAACGCACTCATGGGAGATTTCCTTTCTATTCACTTTTTCTCTGCAGCAGGACGGCGGCGACGATGATGATCCCGGTCAGAATGAGCCTGCTGGCCTCACTCACAGCGTTGATGCTCAGGATCTTCTCCAGATAGCCGATAGTCAGAGTCCCGAGCAGGGTGAATGCAATCCGACCCCGCCCGCCCATCAGGGATGTACCGCCAATGACCACCATGGCTATCGCACTCAGCTCGTAAGTTGCGCCGGCCTCCGGATCGCCCTGTTGTTCCTGCACGGCCTGGCAGATGCCGGCAACCGCCGCGAAAGCGCCCGACAGGCCATAGGCTAGGAGCTTGACCAGCCGGGTAGGCACTCCGGAGAGCCGCGCGGCTTCCTCATTTGCGCCGACCGCATAAAAGTAACGGCCCCAGCGCAGCTTCGCCAGGAGAATCCAGCAAATGACGACGCAGGCCAGAAAGATCAGGGTCACCACGGCCACATTGCCGCCAAGGACCCGGTAATCGATCCTCTGGAAAAAATGCGGCAGGTCGACATAGCCATAGGAGCCGTCAGGCTGCAGCACGGCCCGAGACACTTTCTCCCCTCCCGATATCGATTTGGCGAGACCGCGGGCGAAAACCATCATCGCCAGTGTGGCGATGAAAGGCTGCATTTTAAACCGGGCGACCACCGCCCCCGAGAGAGCTCCGCAGCAAATACCCACGAGCAAGCAGGCGCCGGCGGCAAGGAGAGGCGGCCAGGCCAGGCGCAGGCAAAGCAAGGCGAACAGCACGGCGTTCAGGCCGAGAACGCTGCCGACCGCCAGGTCGATGCCGGCAGTGATAATGACCAGGGTCATGCCGCACGCCAGCATGCCGATCACTGAGATTTGGCGGAGCATGTCCCGATGGGTGCCCCATTGGTAAAATGCCCCGTCGGCATTGAAGATAAGGCCCAGCAGAAAGATAAAGAGGAGGGCTGAGAGCGCGCGTATCCAAGGCGTGCGGAAGAGGCCGTCACGCTGCGCAGGCTTGGTG
>CAYGWQ010000340.1:0-2975 GCA_964353465.1 uncultured Acidobacteriota bacterium
TAGATCCGGAATTGTCGTATAAGACCCAACTGCTCACCAACCCGCGATAGATATCATGAAAGTTGTGCAGGACTTTGTAAGAACGACGCCGCAAGACCTCTTCCGCAATCAGGCATTGACAAATGGATTGGACGCGCGGACTCTGCCGTAGAAGCGGTTGTGTTGAAAGTCCTCGGAGATCAGTTCTTCAAGCCCATAGTATTCCGCATAGGCCCAAATGTTGGCGTCGAACCACGGAATCTGATAGGTCGCGGCTCCCCGGATTGCGAGTCGCACCAGCGCCTCGGTCGGGTAGAGCACTTCGAACTGATTGAAAAGGTCCTCTGCCTCCAGGTAGGCTTCCGAAGGCGACAGCAGGGCGCCCGATTTACCGGTTTTTCCTGTCACGGCGGCCACGAATTCCACAATCGCCTGATGGGGAACGCGCAGGTTGCCCGCGGCTATGCCTTTCCGGAGCAGGTCGGTTGCGGCGCGCTGTTTCCGGGGGAAACGCGCATCGAAGCGGTACACGAGGACGTTGGTGTCAATTAGCGCGGCCACGCCGGTAGAGCTCCTCTCTCGTCCAACCTCTCGCGCCGCCCCTTTTTGCGGGGTGTTTTGTCTGCCGGCGGCACTGGCGCTCGGTGGCCTGGTCGAACTGATGCAATCTCATTTCGGTCGACACCCTGACCTGCGGAATGCGGCGCGGCAGGATTCTTATGGTGTCTCCGGCGTCCTGCCAATCGATCTCATCCCCGGGGCGAATGCGATAGCGATCTGCGAGGGCCTTCGGCAAGGTCACCTGGAGTTTGCTGGTAATCCGTGACATATCCTTACTTTAGAAAGGAATAAATCCTTGTCAAGAGTCAAATCGGGGACAGGCTGGAATGGCGCTTAATTAAGAAAGGCCATAATCACCTGTTAATGCCTTAAAATCACCTGCTTAAGCCCCAAAGGGGCGGGGCAGCAAAGCCCAGGGCGCAGCCCTGGGATCATGGACATCCGGGAAGCCAGCCCTGAAGGGGCGACGCAGCATGCGCCGCCCTTGCAGGGCTGATCCCGGCTCTGCCGGCCGTTCCCAGGGCTGCGCCCTGGGCTTTGCAGCTGGACCCTTTCAGAGTCCCAATTGAAATCCTTATCTAAGCGCCATTCGGGACAGGCTGCGCTTTCACCAATTGGATTTTGTGCCCGATTTTATCGGAACCCCGCGCTACGCAGGGTCATAGTCATGAGTTAAGTCGGAACCCTTCAATCTATCATCCGGCAATCAGGGCTTCCCCGCCAGTTCTTCGAAGTGGGTTAGCTCGGCAGCATTCCATCTTTGCATTCAAAGCGTGTAATGCTCCCGCTTACCATTTGTGCTTCCGAGTAGCGACGCTTCTTGCGTGCTTTCAGTTCCGACTCTTGATATCCTCCTGCCGGCCGCGCAAAGCGATCACTCACAGGCGACTTCCCGAAGGTCGATGAAAAAACCTTGGAAGCGGAGGAAGCATGAAACATCCCGTTTCGATCCTGTCGGCACTCTTGATCACAGGGTTCTCATTTTTTAGCAGCGCTCAAAATGCGCCCAAAAAAGTGGATTACCCTGTCGAAGCCGTCCCTCTCACCCATGTCAACATCACAGACGAATTTTGGGCGCCCAAGCAGGAGGTCAACCGGACGGTGTCCATTCAGCATTGCATCCTGCAATATGAACAGCGGGGGGGAAGGACGATCGGCGGAGGAATTCTCGAGGGCGCCGCTTACCACATCGCGAAGCGGCACGACCCTGCCTTTGAGGAATACATCAAGAAAAGAGTCGACGCGACCGTCGAAAGATCGATCGCCGCAAGTGAGAGCGCCACCCAGGCCATGCGCGGCGGCGGGCCGTCTCCTGAAGCCGCCGTCGCCTATTATGAGGCTACGAACGACCGCAGGCTGCTGGACCTCTCGCTCAAAGCAGCGGATGCGGCGGATGCCATCTACGGCCCCGGCAGGAAGGGCTATATTTCCGGTCACGAGGGGCAGAAAATCGGCCTCATCCGTCTCTTCCGCTTCACCGGCGAAGAAAGGTACTGGCAGCTGGCCAAATTTTTCCTCGACATCCGGGGGTGCGAGGAGTATCAGCAGCAGTCCGCGAGTGAATACCCGGGCGAAAAGGAATACAACCAGAACCACAAACCGGTGCTTGCCCAGACCGAGGCGGTCGGCCATTGCGTGCGGGCAACGTATCTCTATATCCCACTGACCGATATCGCGGCTCTGACGGGACAGACGGATTACGCGAAGGCCGACGACGCGCTCTGGCAGGATGTGGTCTCCAGAAAGATGTACCTGACAGGCGGGATAGGCTCTATCCGGCAGCAGGAAAAATTCGGCGCAGCTTACGAACTGCCGAACGTGAGCGCCTGGCACGAAACCTGCGCTTCGTACGGGAATGTGGTCTGGAACCACAGGCTGTTCATGCTGCACCGGGACGCGAAGTACATCGACACGATGGAGCGCGTTCTCTACGACGGTTTCCTCAGCGGCGTGTCCCTGAAGGGAGACCGCTTTTTTTATCAGAACGTGCTGATGTCCTATGGCAACTATGGGCGGTTCGACTGGATCAACGTGCCGTGCTGTCCGCCCAACGTCGTGCGTCTGATGGCCTCCATCGGCAGTTACATCTATGCCAAGACTGGAGACGAGATCTACGTCAATCTCTTCATCGGCTCCAAGGCCGACGTGAAGCTCGCCGAAACCAACGTCAAGATCACTCAGGAGACGCGCTATCCCTGGGAAGGGAAAGTGAAGATGTCCATCAACCCGGAGCGCGCGGGGGCATTTGCGGTCATGGTCCGGGTTCCGGGGTGGGCGCGGAACACTCCGCTGCCGGGCGGCCTTTATCGGTATATGGATTCGACGACCGAGAAGCCGGTACTGAGCGTAAACGGCATCCCGGTCGCGATCAAGTTGGAGAGCGGCTATGTGCGGCTGCAGAGGCGGTGGAACGCCCGGCACGCGATCTAGTTGAA
>CAYGWQ010000340.1:2985-5884 GCA_964353465.1 uncultured Acidobacteriota bacterium
GAACGGATATGTGCGGTTGCAGAGGACATGGAAGGCGGGCGATGTCATTGCGCTCAATCTGCCGATGCCCGTGCGCAAAGTGCTGGCGCATGATCGGGTGCAGGATGACAGGGGGCGGGTCGCCCTGGAGCGCGGTCCTCTGGTCTATTGCGTGGAATGGCCGGATAACGGCGGCAGCGCCTTGAACCTGGTGATCCCGGATAACGCGGTGTTGCAAGGGGAATACCGGCCAGGCTTGCTGAAGGGCGTAGAGGTGGTCACCGGCCAGGTGCAGGCCCTCGTGCGAAGCGCGGATGGCGTGTCCACGAAGACCGTGCCGCACAACATCGTCGCGATTCCGTATTACGCCTGGGCAAACAGGGGGATGGGCGAGATGACCGTCTGGATAGCTCGCAATGCTGAAACCGCCCGGGTCAAGCCCGTGCTGCCCGATCCGGTCGTTCAGGTGAACTCGTTTGCGGGAATTGAAAAGGCCTGGACGGGCTATGGCGACCAGAATGACGATATCTGCGCCGTTTATGACGGCGTGGACCCGTTGCACTCTGCGGATGAATCGCATCTCTACCTCCGGATGAGGCCTCCCGATAGCAAGTCGGCGTGGATCGAGTATTCTTTTAAGGCTCCCACTCGGATTTCCTCATCCAAGGTGTATTTCGTGGATGACAGGCGGTTCTGCCGGCTGCCGAGTTCGTGGCGGATCTTATACAAGGACGGGGATATGTGGAAACCGGTGGCCAACCATGAGCCCTATACCGTGGACAAGGACAAGTTCAACCAGGCTGACTTTAAGCCGGTGGAGACGACGGCCGTTCGCCTCGAGGTTGAGCCTCAGAGCATTCTTTACAAAGGCGGAGCCGCCGGGCCCCCGGCGGCGATGAGAATTAATAAGGACACGATCTGGCGCGAGTTCGGCATCATCGAGTGGCGCGTGAAATAAATCGATTGCTTTTGGCCGCGCAGTTTAGAGGAGAGATGCAAAAGCATTGGCCCCATCTTATGATGGGGGGGAGGATTCCGCATGAATCGTCATGGAAAACGGATTGGCTTACCAGGTATGAGGTGCTGGAACATCTGGGCGATCATCGCTCTCACGATAGGCCCCCTCGCAGCCGGAGTGCAGCAGGGTGGACAGGCTCCGCAGGCAGCGGCCGGCCTTACGCTGAAGCCGGCGATGATTGAACCCTTGCGATGGCGCTCGATCGGCCCATCGGTGATGGTGGGCCGGATCGTCGACTTTGCGGTGGTGGAGAAGGATCCGACAACCTTCTGGGTGGCGCCGGCGACCGGTGGGCTTTGGAAGACGGTCAATGCGGGGGTGACGTTCGAGCCGCAGTTCCAGCAGGAAGGCTCGATCTCGATCGGCGCCATGGCGGTGGCGCCTTCCGATCCCAACATTGTCTGGGTCGGCACGGGTGAAGAAAATCCGCGCAACTCGGCCTCCTGGGGTGATGGAGTCTACAAATCGACCGACGGAGGCAAGACCTGGACCAACATGGGGCTGCGCCAGTCCTATCAGATCGCGGCGGTCGTCATCCACCCGACCAATCCGGATATCGTGTACGTCGGGGCGCTCGGCCGGCTCTGGGGCTCCAACGAGGAGCGCGGCCTGTTCAAGACGATCGACGGCGGCAGAACGTGGAACAAGATTCATTACGTCGATAACCGCACAGGCGTGATCGACATCCGCATGCACCCGGCCGATCCCAACACCCTGCTCTTCGCCACGTACGTGCGCGAGCGCGACATGCAGGACAGCATCCCGGATTACGATCCCTCGGTGAAATGGAGCCTGAAAAGCGCCATTTACAAGACCGCGGACGGCGGCAAAACCTTCCGCAAGCTCACCAAGGGTCTGCCGACGATGCGTCTCGGCCGCATCGGGCTCGACTATCACAGGAAGAACCCCAACATCCTTTACGCCTGCGTGGAATCCGAGCTGGCCGGCATGAGCCAAGAGCAGATCGAAGCCGCGCTCAAGCGTGGTCCGAGTCCCGAGCGCACCGGTGCGGGACGGGAGGACGCCGGCCCGCAACGTCCCCTGGGTGCCACTTACGGCGGACAGCGCGAAAATGTCCAGGACCAGCAGGGGCCTAACGGATTCCAGTCCGGCGGGATCTTCAAGTCGATCGACGGCGGGGAAAGCTGGACGCGCGTCAACAGCGCGCTCTCCCGTCCCATGTACTTCAGCAAGATCCGTGTCGATCCGGGCAATCCCGATATCCTGTATCTGCTCGGGCTCTCGCTGTTCGGCACGAGCGACGGCGGCAAGACCTTTGCGGGCACCATCGGCCGCGGCACGCACAGCGATTACCATGCCATGTGGATTGATCCCGTTGACGGGCGCCACATGCTGCTCGGCAATGACGGAGGCGCCTATCAGACCTGGGACCGCGGCCGCTCGTGGCTCTATCACAGCAACATCGTCGGTTCGCAGATTTATCACCTCGCCATCGACACCAAGACGCCCTACAACGTCTATGCGGGATTCCAGGATAACGGCTCCTGGGGAGGTCCAAGCCGCAAGCGCAACGGCCGCGGCAACCGAAACCAGGACTGGTTCAGCGTCGGCGGCGGGGACGGATTTGTCATGCTGGCCGATCCCAATGATCCGGATCTGATCTATTCCGAGATCCAGGACGGCAGGATAACCCGGCGCAATCTCCGGACCGGGGAAGGAGGCTCGATTCAGCCTCCGCCCCTGCAAGGAGAGCGGCAGCGATTCCTCTGGGATACGCCCATGATGCTCTCCAGCCATAACTCACGGATCTTTTACTGCATGAGTCAATATGTCTACCGGTCGCTGGCCCGGGGAAACGACATGCGGCGAATCTCTCCCATCTTAACACGCACACCCTTCGGCAGCGGGGCGGCTCTCGGCGAGTCCCCGCGCGACCCGGGC
>CAYGWQ010000341.1:0-5879 GCA_964353465.1 uncultured Acidobacteriota bacterium
ACCGAGTCGTCAAGCACAGTTGTTTCGATCTTGAGGTTCTCGCCTAGGGACTTGCGGCTCTTGAGGTCCTCCGTCAGACTGTAGAGGCAAGCCAGGGTGTTGCTTGGGAGGACGCCGCGAAAGTGGCGAATAACGTACCCCTCATCGTCGTACTTGGAGGGCTTGATGAGTACGACTCTCAACCGCGGCTTGGCTCGCTTTAAACAGGCTCGGATCACGCTTTCTCCCGGCTTCGGCAACCCCTGTGACGCAAATCCGCAATGATGGTTCTGCGGGTGATTCTACCCGTCATGCTAAAACTCGCCGGGAGCGGCTGCAACCTGCCTTACAGACCTTTTACACAGGTTTTACAAAATCTAGCTGCCACTTGGGGATGTCCCCGGTTTTCCCCGCCGGGGAGCTGTGCCCGGAACTGGGAGTTCCGGGCTTGGACGCTCAATGCTATAGCTTAACTACATTCTCGGCCTGGAGACCTTTGGGGCCCTTCGTGACGCCGAATTCGACCGTGTCCCCCTCGTTCAGGGACTTGAAGCCGGCTGCCTGGATTGCGGAGTGATGAACGAAGACATCATCCCCGGATGCGCGGCTGATGAATCCATATCCTTTTTCGTTGTTGAACCACTTTACTGTACCTTGTTCTGTCATAGTTCCTTTTCAGTTATTGATGTTGCTCCTGCAGCGCAGGAGTGTATTTGGATCACCTACATTTTGTTAATTGGCGCTGGTTCGGGGGATCCACACGGGAGACGCCAATCCCATTCAAGAGTCTGCGGTTGGCGTTGGTAACGCAGGGCAAACACCTGATCGAGCAACAAACATTATACTACACTTATGCGTTACAGTCACGCTAATTTCCGTACTTCTGTAAGAAGTGGGGCGAGGGCCGTTACAGCCGTTTACGCAGAAAACCGGGAACTTCCCTCCGGACTGCACCCCCGTCTATCACTTGCCGTCGTCAGTCGCCAGTGCGCGTCCCCAGTGCGCAGTGCGGTGCAATCTGCACTTCAGATGAGTCGCTCCAGGCGGCGGACGGTCTCGATCATGGACCGGACGGTGTGGTAGCAGATTTTCCAGGCGTGACCCAGGGCGTCATCCGTCGGCCTGCCTTGCCTGTCCAGTCTCTCAAACCACTCGCCTCCGGCCTCCAGGTTGACCATTTTGGTGAAAACGAAATCGTAGACATTCCGGAAAGCATCCCAGTACTTCTCATCGCCAAACATCGCAAAGGCATCGAGCATCCCGATCAGGACCTCCGCCTGCTGCCAGAACTGCTTCTCGTACTGCGCGGTCGGAGCGTCGGCAGGAGTATCGGCGTACACGCCGCCGAATTCGTGGTCGATGCCGATGCGGACACAGTGGTCCATGACCCTGCGGACCAGGTCGGCGTAAGTCTGCCGCGGCACGCCGAGAATGTCCGCCGCATGGAGGAGCAGCCAGGCAAACTCCACGTTGTGCCCCGGTGACGTCATGTTCATGGGCCGTGCAACGCCATCCGCCGGCTTGGCGTCGCGTCCCCAGGAAACCGCAAAAAGGATAGCCGGAAGCGGTTCGAGATCCATCGTAAACTGGATATAGCCGGTGCCATCCGGACGCAGCATGCGGTTCAGGATCAGGTCAATGATCTCCAGGAGCCGCCGGCGGTGCGTTGGGTGTCGGGTCATTTCGTAGAAAGCCGTCAGAGCCTCCATCATGTGCATGTGCACATCGAGGCTCTTGCGATCCCCGCCATAGACACCCGGACGCACAGGCCGCCAGCCCGGATCCATGAGCTCGAGAAACCCGCCGTGGCGCGTGTCTGCCATGTGCTTGCAGACGGCGGCGTAAGTCTTCTCGGCGAATTTGCGGCCGCGCGGATCGCCCGTTGCCAGGAAGTACTCGCTGAAGGCGTAAATGCCGAAACAGTGGCCATAGCCGACCTTGTCCCTGGACGTCGGATTCCCCTGGCGATCGGCGATCCAGAACCACCCCTCGTTCTCGTAGTCCCAGTAGTGGTCTATGATAAAATCGGCCGCATTTCTGGCCAGTCCGGCGCACCGGCCGTCTCCATATCCCGCGCGGTGAGCGGCCGACATGGCAAACAGCATCCGGATCTGCATCAGAAACGGCTTGGCAGTTTCGCCGGTGGCCTTGCCGTTGCGGTCGAAATAGCTCAGAAACCCGCCGTACCCGGGGTCCGGCGACTTGTCCATCCAGAACGGCAGCAGCGATTTCGTCAGGTATGCACGGGTTCGGTCGAGAAAATCGGGGATCTGATCCTTGATCGGCATAGTGAATTCTCCTGATGCGCGAACGCGCACCCTGCGACGCATGAAAAAGATGCATATCTTTGAGATTCTTCGAGTGCTTGGAGTCTTAGAGGTTGAGCAGCAGGCCAACCTCCAAGGCTCAAAGGCCTCAAAGGTTCTCAAAGAGCTATTTTCGAAGCAGACACAGAGAGAGCCCGGAAATTATTGTATGTTAGAGGGAAGCGAAGGGAGACGGGAAAATGCTCGAAAAGGCTCGTGATGCCAAAACCAGGGATCTCACACCTCTGACAGAATCCCGGCTGCAGTGGATTCTCGACCGGATCACGCGCACGCGTGTCTTGGTGCTCGGGGACTACTGCCTCGACATCTACTGGTTTGTCGATTCCTCGAGGAGCGAACAGTCGCTCGAGACGGGCCTGATGACAAACCCGGTCTGTGAGCAACGGTACTCGCTCGGGGGCGCCGGCAATGTCGTTAACAACCTGGTGGATGCGGGCTGCCGGGATGTGCGGGCGCTCGGAGTCATCGGCGACGATCCATGGGGGCACGAGATGATCCGCCTGCTCCAGCAAATCGGAGTGAACACGGAGGACGTGCTGGTCCAGAAGGAAAGATGGGCCACACTCGCCTACAACAAGCCCCATATTCAGGAGATGGAGAGCAACCGGTTCGATTTCGGCAATTTCAATGAGCTCTCGTCCCAGACCGCCCGGATTCTCCTGGAGCGATGCCGGCTCCGGATTCCGGAAGCGGATGCAATCATAGTGAACCAGCAGGTGCGGCAGGGAATTCACACACAAACATTCCGCGAGGGTGTCGTGGGCCTGATCAGGGAATTCCCTGAAAAGATCTTCATCGTCGACAGCCGGCATTTCAGCGAATCCTATTCCGGTGCCTTCATGAAGATCAACGATCAGGAGGCAACGCGGTTGTGCGGGACGGTGCGGGCTCCGGAAGCGCAGGTCGTCCGCGAGCAGGCTCTTTCGGCCGCCGCGGAACTGTTCACACGGTTTGGCAAACCGGTGTTCGTGACCCGTGGCCGCCGGGGCATCATTGTCATGGATGATCGCGGCCTCTGCGAGATACCCGGCATCCAGGTCATGGGACGGGTGGATACCGTGGGGGCCGGGGACAGTGCCCTGGCAGGTATCGGCCTTGCGCTCGCAGCGGGGAGTGACACCGTCGAAGCCGCGCAGCTCGGCAACTTCGTCGCCGGAGTCACCATCCGGAAACTCAATCAGACCGGAACAGCTTCCCCCGGCGAAATCCTGGCCATTAGCAGGGAACAGGCTTCCCGGCGCACACAACCGCAATAATCTTATGAATCAGATCCTTCGAAGGGTACATCCGATCCTGAGCACCTAAAACACGGAAGCACTGTCGGGTATTTCGTGGTTTGGGGTGTGCTCGCGCGATGGCAATGGAGCGCTCATTCCGCCCGCCCGGGACCGGCATTCCCGCGCCATCGGTCCATCACTTCCGCCACTCGATCCGCAACAGCGGACCGCGCCTCGATTCGTTCCCGCCCTTGGGCCAGCAGGCGGTCGTATTTAGTATGGACGTGACGCACATGTGCCTTCACAGCCAACTCGACGGCTTCAGCATCAAATTTCTTTGCCGCGGCGGAACGGCCGATCCGTCCGCTGTGCTTGCGGCACGCATGCGCCGCGATGCCTTCGGCCTCTTCGCGCGGGCAGCCCGGATACAGGGAAACGACCTGTTCCGTAAACTGTGAGACGTATCTTTCATCAGCATGTTCACGGGAGACGGCGGCTCGTTCTCGCGCGATTCGCCGCAGATCTTCGTCCCCGAGGCATTCCTTCTCGGCCGTCTCGAGCGCCACGGCTTCCACAAGCAGTCCCTGGCGTTCGTATCTGCCGCGGCTGCGGCTGAACCGCACGACCACCGCAGACAGGTTTGAATGCTTCCGGCTTCTTCGCGTCAGCGCCGTATCCCCGCGCGGGAGGAACACCAGATGGTCCAGATCGGCACACTCCAGGCAAAGCGGCTTCTTCCCCTCCATCTTGAGGAAGCTGCCCTTCGACAATTCCGCGCCACACTCGGAGCAGGCTGCCTCTCTAAGTATCGAGAAAACGACAATCTCCTCCGGTGCTCCCAGCTTCCTGCTGTCGCTCATTTTCATGGATTCTCTCCCAGCCGGTTAACCGTCGCGAAACTCCCTTTTGGGACCGAATCGGCCGTCAACCAGGCCAATCATGTGCGGGCGGGCTTTAGCCCGTGCCCGGTATACCTGAATGAGGGATCGGTGCCTCTGTCCACGCATCGCGTTAATAACAAATGAATTACGCTCATGAGATCTACCGGTCGAGGTTGTTTTCATTAATGCACGGGCTAAAGCCCGCCCCCACGTTCGACTTCAATCCAGCCGGCGCTGCGGATCGAACAATGAGTTTCGCGACAGAAACTCTCAAGCGAAGTTTTCCCTGAAAGAATCCCCGCGCCCAATTCTTACCACTTTCGAGGTCGCGGTTAATGCCTGAACTACTTCGCAGCTATCTGATTTCCATAGGATGGGCGCGGCTCCGCCGGCAGGCTGTCTCAATCATGTGGTTGCAGCCAGTCTTTGGAGTTCGGCAACGGCGCAGGCGAGCTCGTCCACCAGCGTTCGATGTTCCCCTCTCGCCTTGAGGATCTCGACCAGGGTTTCGTAATACCAGAGGCTCCCCTCTTTATCACCCTTGAAGCGCGCCCAGACTCTGTATCCGATCTCCGTGAGATCCTTCACTATCGACCGGACATTGTGAAGCTTGTCGGCCGCCGAGACCAGCAGCACGGGCGAAGGAGCTGTCCTCAAGTGTTCGAGATAGGCTTCCTTCCGCGGTCGCCACCTCTTTTTATTGTCCGGATTCTTCTCCAGCGAATCACTGCAGGCCACGACGATGTTTGCGACTTCGTCCCCGAAGCGGGCCCGCATCTGCTCAGGATCAATGCCGCAGTCCTCTACTGAATCGTGCAGCAGGGCGGCAACCGCCTCATCTTCGTTCCCGCCATAATCCATGACGATGCTGGCCACCGCCAGCAGGTGGGATGCATATGGGATTTCCGTGCCTCTGCGGAAATGGCCTGCATGCGCAACGAGCGCGAATATCAGGGCATCATCGAAGCGTTTTGTCAGATGCAACGAGAGTCTCCTTTCAGGGGCCAGCCCTCCGCCCCGTGTATGTCCCGGGATTATGGCGGATTTCTTTATGGTTTTTCAATGGGGTCTGACGATCCTTATTGTTGACACCAGTCATTTTATGCCCAGCCAGCCTCCATAAACCGAGGGTTGCCCCAGAATCAATCACCTGGTGACCGGAACGGTTTCTCTTGCAGCCGGTAAACGGTATAAGACGGAGCTCCTTTCTCTTTATCTGTGGACTTGAGGCGAAGGAAAACGGCTACCCGGATAGTGTCCTTCAGGGAAGCACAGGGCGTGAACCCCATAAGCGTCAACTTAAGCCCTTTCCTTCACGTGGACTTGGACCTGGACCTAGCCCTGGACGTCGAGACTGTCTCAAAACATGGCGTCCCGGAGGGGCGCAGAGAAAATAGCCGGGGGCGAGCCGCGCAGCGGTGCTGCCCCCGGTCACGACAAACACGGGCAGTAGCCCTGAAGGGGCGACAGAAAAC
>CAYGWQ010000342.1:0-5843 GCA_964353465.1 uncultured Acidobacteriota bacterium
CGCACATGATCGCTCTGGTTGACGGACGAGTCCGCCCCAAAAGGGAGTTTCGCGATAGAAACCAGCTGCACGGCAGTTTCTTTGAGGTCTTGGAGGTCTTTGCGGTTCAAAACCAGCTTCAGTCCCGGGCGAGCGACGGGGCGCCGGCATGCGCGAGCCGAGCACTTCCAGCTTGACTGCCTGCCAGTCGTCCCGGAAATCCGGCGAGCCGAGGTTGATCCGGTTAACCTTTATCACAAGGTTTTCGAATGCCAGGCTCGTCAACGGGGCCAGCTTGAAATCCTCGGCGCCCACCCGTAGGGTCACTCCCAGCACCTCCTTTTCCGATCCAAAGTCCCCCTTAATCCTCACTCCGAATGAGGATCTCGGCCGCATCGTGACGGATGGGATCGTGACCGGTTCTTTGGGATCGCCCGTATCAACGAGGAAGGTTAGTGCGGACGCCTTGCGGTTCTCCAAGGTCAGGCGGACCAGCTTGGCGGAGAGCACCTTCTCCTCATCCGACATGGAAACGAAGTTGAGCAAGGGAACTCCGGGACTGACCATTTCGATGGTAAAAATGAAGTCGCGATCCACGAAAGCGAAATATGCGCTTTTTTCCGGATCTGCTGCCCCGCCGCTCTTCGTCTGTGCGGGTGGATTAGCCTGCAGCCCCTGGCCTATCAGTGCCAGCCACAACAATGCGATCGGTTGCATACATGCCTTTCGCTGCAACACCCCGACACGATCCGCACCCATCCGAGGATTTCCCGGCGCTGCCGAAGCGGCGCCTTTTACCGAGTTTCCCAAAGATGATAAGATTCATCCACCCTTATCTGATACCATAGCAGCTTGGTGCTGTGAAGGCGAGGAGATATGGACGTATCATCAATGCTCCTGGGCATCCTGGTGGGAACGACGATGCTGGCCGGCTTCAGCTCGACTCCAGCCAGCGACCTCTATGAACTCGACACGCGCCAGATTGCCGAACTCTGGCAAAAAGAGCACATCTCGCCCGTGATCCCGAATTCCCTGAAACATGCGGCTCTAAAAAAACAATTGCAGGCGTTCGCGCAGGAATATCCCGATTTCCTGCAGCTTGAGCAGGCGGGTGCATCGGCCGAAGGGCGCGAGATCTATCTGGTCAGCCTGGGCTCGGGATCGCAGAAGATACTGTTCTGGTCACAGATGCACGGGAACGAGCCCACCGCCACTTGCGCGATAGTCGACCTGCTGCGGTTCTTCGGCCGGCATCGTCAGGATTCCTGGGTAGCGGACCTCCTGGCCAAGTACAGGCTCCTCTTTATGCCGATGTTGAATCCCGACGGAGCTGAGCGTGACGAGCGCCGCAATGCCCAGGGCATAGACATCAACCGTGACGCGCGCATGCTTCAATCTCCCGAAGGACGCATTCTCAAGGCCGTTCGCGATCGTTACGAACCCATCCTGGGATTCAACCTTCACAATCAGAGCGGACTAACGACGGTGGGGGATACGGGAAAGGTGGCCACGATTGCGCTGCTGGCGGTGGCTGCAGACCTGCCTGGTGCGGCAGCGAAAAAACAGCAAACCGAAGTACCCGATAACCTCGCCAAGCGGGTAACAGCGGTGCTTTACGAGGCGTTATCACCCTTTGCCTATGGGCACATATCCCGATACGATGAGGAATACAATCCGCGGGCATTCGGCGACAGCCTCACCCTGATGGGAACTCCCGTCGTTTTGATCGAAAGCGGCGGGACCCCTGCCGGAGCTCCCGCCAACTTCGCTGTGCAGTTGAACTTCGTCGGCATCCTGGCCGTACTGAACTCGCTGTCGACCGGCCGCATCCAAAACGCAAACCCTGCAGTCTTCGACGCGCTCAAGCTAAACAGTGACAATCCGATTTACGACCTGATGTTGCGCAACGCTTGGATCTTTAACGGTGCAGGGGTTCCCTTGTTCCGCGGCGACCTGGGTATCCGCATGGATATGCGAGCGGGCGGCGGCGGCACGGCCATCGTCTCCGACCTGGGAGATCTAGGAGTATTCAGCGCGCATCAGACTATCGACTGCTCAGGAGTAATGGTGACGCCGGGGCTCATTGCCTGGGACCCGGAGCGCTCCTTGTTTTCCCAAAACCGCAGTGCCGTCGAATATCTCCGCCGGGGCTTCGTGACCATTCTCGAAACCGCATCCTGGGACGACCTGCAACGCCGGGATCCCGCTCAGGAAGATTGGGCAGGACCACGGGGACTCGATTGGGGATTCGTTATTGTTGGCGAACCTGCGCGCGAAGATGAGAAGACCCAGATGCGGCTGGCAAACTGGTTAGCTGCAGGCGGCCGCGCCTGGATTCAAGACTCCCCGGATAAAGCTGCCGGGCTGGCCGGCATGAGACGGGTTGCATCCTGGTTCCGGGCCGCAGTAACACCCCGTGCTGAGGTGATGCGCTTCCAAATCCCCGTTGACTGGTCGGGCGATCCCGCCAGGATTCTAACCCGCTGGACATCGGAAGCGGCGCGCGAGTTCCGCCTCACAGGCCGCGGCATCATTGCTCCGGGATCACGAGCCGACCTAGTTATCTGGCGAACCCCTCCGGAAAAGGCACCAGCGGACATCCGGGACTGCAAGCCGGAAATGATCATTCTCAACGGCAGGATTATTGACCTATCCAAGCCCGACGCCGGCTTCCAGGGCAGGTTTCTCGGCAGGCAATAGAGCAGAACGAAAAGGGGACATTCCGCTTTTCCCGGCTTGGCACTCAAATGGCTATAGCAAACTGGAAAAGCGGAATGTCCCCTTTTCGGATGTGACTTCGGTCCTTTCCGGACAGAATATGCAGGATATCATCCCGGTGGTTCTGGCGGCAGGCGATTCTTCAAGGATGGGGCACCCCAAAGCGCTGCTTCCGCTCGGCACGGACACTTTTCTGACACGGATCCTGAAGACTCTCGATACCCTCAGGCTTCCGGATGCCCGCGTGGTCTTGGGAACGCATGAGCCGGCTATCCGTCCGCTGCTGCTTACCTACCGCGTCGACATCCTCATTAATCCAGACCCGGCAGGCGGTCAGATTTCTTCCATGAAGCTGGCTGCACAGAGCTTCGATCCGGTTTGCCCGGGCTGCCTGATGTGGCCGGTGGATCAGCCTCTGGTATCGGCTGACCTGGTCCGCAACCTGATCCGGCTCTTCCGTAAATCCGCGGCTCCGCTGGCCCTGCCCCGCTTCAAGGGTCAGGCCGGCCACCCGGTGATTTTTGGACGCGCGTTGATCGAGGAACTGCTGGCCGCGTCTCCGGATGCCAATCCCAAGCTTATCGTCGCCCGCTACAAGAGTGAAGCAGCCTGGCTGCCGACGAATGAAGCCGGAACGGTGGAGGATATAGACACGCCTGACGATTACCGCAAACACACGGGAGAGGCGCTGGAATCGGCCTTGGCACGCCGGCATTAAAACTCGGGTCTCGGGTTGAATCCTTCCTTCGAAAAGACCCAGCGGAACCTGAAAAGCAGCTTCGGCAAAGGCAGAGGAATCTGCTTGATTCCTTGCAGCAACGTGCCGATGCCGGTGTAGAGGTAGCCAAACTGGAAAAGGCACAGAAACGGCATCACGCCGTAAATGCCCATGGAAAAGGCGTAGTAGTTCATGTAGCTGAAATAGAGGCCAAAGGCGATCTCCACCATGGGGATCAGGCCCACCCGCCCGCGATATTTCTTCTTCTTCCAATCCCCTTTGTTCCCCTCCACGGAATATTTAGGGGTCCGCACGAAGGGGCTTTTCATGCCCAAAGCTCCCTCCAGGACGGATTTCGCGACCGCTATGGTTATTCCGATCCCGATCGCCATGAGTGCGGGCAGAAAGAGGATCCTCTTATACCAGTCACGGTGCAGCGCCTTCTGTGCCGTAACGTAGAAGCAATTGACGCTGGCAAAAGAAAGCGCGAACAGGGGCAAGTCAATTGTCACCAGCTCGAACCAGCCCTGGTTGAAGCGTACGATCAGGGCGGGAAAAAGCAGCAGCGCCAAGAGCAGCATCAGCGGGTAGGAGATATTTGCGGTCAGGTGGTACCAGGCCTCCAGTTTCTCCGCTGGACTGTAGTCGCCTCGCAGAAGCCTGGGCAGCACTTTCTTGCCGGTCTGCATGGCACCCTTCGCCCAGCGGCACTGTTGCGCTTTGAAGGCATTCATTTCAACGGGAAGTTCTGCAGGCACAGGAAGATCCGGCAGGAAAACGAACTTCCAGCCTTTCATCTGAGCCCGGTAACTCAAATCCAGATCTTCGGTGAGGGTGTCGTGCTCCCACCCGCCGGCGTCCCGGATCGCCTGCCTGCGCAGGATGCCTGCGGTGCCATTGAAGTTGAAGAAACGGCCGCTGAGGAAGCGCGTGTTGCTCTCCATCATGAAGTGGCCGTCCAGAAGTATTGCCTGTGCCCGCGTGAGCAACGAATAATTCCGGTTGATGTGTTCCCAGCGTCCTTGTACCAGCCCGACTTTCGGGTTCGTGAAATAGTGAATGGTCCTCTGCAGGAAATCGGGTTGCGGCACAAAGTCAGCGTCGAAAATCGCGACAAACTCGCCTCGGGCGGTTTTCAGGCCGTTTTCGAGGGCGCCGGCCTTGAATCCGGAGCGGTTATCACGGTGGATATAGTGAATATCGATGCCGCGTTTGCGCCATTCCTCGGCTGTCGCACGAGCGATTTTCTGCGTCTCATCCGTGGAATCGTCGAGCAGTTGGATTTCGAACCGGTCGCGGGGATAGTCGAAAGCGCACACGGCATCGATAAGCCGCTGCACAACGTACATTTCGTTGTAAAAGGGGAGCTGGACCGTTACAAAAGGCAGCTCCTGGAAGCGCTCGGTAACGACCGCCGCACGATCCTGGTGCCGGCGGAAAAGCCAGACTAGAAGATACCGGTGAAAACCATAGAAGCTGAGGATCGCCAGGATCGCGAAATACGCGCCTACGATGACCTTGTCGAACGTATCCATCTGGTACAGGTAGGAAATGTTCCCCGTTTCGACGTACCTTTGAAAACCGGACACCGAAGACCAGAAAAATGGCATGGCTCTCCTCGCTTGGAAGGGTGAGTATAGGCAAGTCCAAGGCCGGGTGTTGTCATCAGAATGTCCGGGATTGTATTTAATTGTATTTGAAGAGCCCGACGGAGGTCAGTCCGGAGTGCCGCGCAGCAGGGTGCGTGTCCGGTAGATCCACTGCCTGTGTTCCTTGCGAAAGAACCGGGGGTGGGAACGCGCCTGATCCAGGATTGTGTTGAGCTGAATCTTCATCTCGTCGGCCCTGCCGGTCTTCTTCAAGGCCACGGCAAGCCAGTACCTTCCCTCCGGATCGGAGCTGCGGCGCGCCAGGAAAAACTGGAGGAACTCGATCGCCTTATCCGGCCGGTCCAAATGCAGGTAGGCCTTGCCTACTTCGCGAAATATGTCGCCGAGCGCGTACTCGGGATTCAGACTGTAGGTGATTTCATACTCTCTTGCCGCGTTGGACCAGTCTCCCCTGCCTTCGAAAACACGTCCCATGAAGTAGTGGTAATCCGGATCACCCGGGTCGATTTCGAGTGCTGCATGAAAGTAGCCCTCTGCTGCGTCCCAATTGCCGCGCCGGAAGTGAAGCAATCCCAGCTGGTAATGGGCATCGGCATCGCGCGGGTTGACCGTCAGGCTGCGCAGGTGTTGGAGGAAATGGCGTTCGGATCCCTTCGCCGCCAGCAGCTCGCGGAATCGCATAAGAAAAATGTATACCAGGGGTAACAGGATGAAGAAGGGGAGTGAAAACAGGAAATTGGTGAGCACAAAGAGGACGGGAAGAGTAAGCAGAGAAAGGCCGAAGATGCTCAAAGAAGCAAAGACCGGTAGGTAATTCA
>CAYGWQ010000343.1:0-5828 GCA_964353465.1 uncultured Acidobacteriota bacterium
CACGAGCGGCGCGCGATATCTCGCGCCGGGCCATATGCCAGATCCTGCGCGACCGCACGATCGAGTTGCTGGAGCTCATCAAGGATCGGATCATGCGCTCGGGATACCGTGAACAGCTGGTAACCGGCGCAGTCCTCACGGGAGGGGGCAGCCTGCTGGGCGGCATGCTGCCATTGGCAGCGCAGGTTCTGGAAATGCCCGTCCGCCAGGGCGTACCGCACGGCATTCCCGGCCTGGCGGACGAGTTGATCCATCCCGTCTATGCCACGGCTGTGGGCTTAGCCATGCTCGCGGTCCAGAGCCACGGTGAACGTAGAGTACGCCCGGGAAAGGCCAGTGCCGCTCCCTGGTTTGTCAACAGATTTTTATCATGGGTGGGCAATTAGGTTTCCAAGCAAAAGGAGAGACGATGCAAGGCGAGAAACTGCGGTTTGAAGAAAAAATACCCAAGTTCACCTTTGAAGAGGACAGAAAACCCCCCGCGCGCATCAAGGTGGTGGGAATCGGAGGCGCCGGCGGGAACGCGGTCAACCGCATGATCCAGGCAAAAATCGAGGGGGTGGACTTCATCGCTGCCAACACCGATCTTCAGGCGCTGCGCAGCTCGCTCGCACCCACTAAGCTTCAGATCGGAGCGAAACTTACCAACGGGCTCGGCTGCGGCGCGGTCCCTGAACGCGGGCGCCAGGCGGCCCTCGAAGATACCGAGCGGATCATCGAATTGCTCGACGGCGCCGACATGGTCTTCATCACGTGCGGTATGGGAGGCGGAACCGGCACCGGGGCTGCGCCCGTGGTTGCCAGTCTGGCCACCGAGCTGAGCGCACTCACCGTGGGAGTTGTCACCAAGCCCTTCCTCTTCGAAGGCAAGAAGCGGGCGGCCCATGCCGAACTCGGCATCGGTGAGCTGAAAGAAGTCGTCGATACCCTGATCACGATCCCGAATGAGCGCCTTCTGTATGCCATGGGAGCAGATGCGCTCTTGGAAGATTCCTTCCGTTATGCCGACGATGTGCTTTGTCAGGCGGTTCAAGGAATCTCCGACATCATCACCATGCCCGGCGTGGTAAATGTCGATTTCGCGGATGTCCGCACCATTATGGCCGGAAAGGGCATGGCCCTCATGGGAACGGGGATTGCGGAGGGGGAAAACCGGGCGGTCGAGGCCGCCCAGCGCGCCATCGCCAGCCCGCTCCTGGAGGAGACTTCGATCAAGGGCGCGAAGGGCGTGCTCATCAATATCACCGCGTCGCGCAACAGTCTCCGCCTCCAGGAGGTTGATGCCGCCGCCAAAATCATCGAAGAGGCCGCCAATCCTGAGGACACCATCTTCGGGGCGGTGTACGACGACGCGATGGGTGCCCGCATAAAAATCACTGTCATCGCCACGGGATTCAATGCCAAGGCGGCGCACGAAACTCTGCGCAGCTCCAATGTCATCCCGCTGGCAGCCTCAGTCGAGTCGCACGGACGTGCGCAAGGGATTGAGTTCCATGCCGCTTCCGAGCGATCGATCGACTATCGCCTCGCCTCGATCAAGAATGACCTCGACGAGCCGGCCTTCCTGCGCCGGCGCGCCGAAAAGTAGCGCCGGAGCGGGTCCCGGAACCTGCAGGGTCATCGGCCGGGACCCGCCCGCCGCTTCCTCTCGTGATCGGGGAGATCCGGAAAACCGGCTCCCCGGTCGCAATCCCTGGGTCTGCTCACCTTACCTTCACAAACAGACGATAGAACTCCCCCCGCGTGGCCTCATTGTCCGCAGCGCTGCACCGGAGGTAGTAAGTCCCTGTAGTGACTATGGTGTGCACCAGGAACGCGTCCCGCAGGCCGGCATAGCTGTTGTCGGCAGCGGCCACCTGGATCTGGAACGAATCGTACAACACCAGCGAGCCGTCCAGCGGGGAATCGAGCGTATCGGCCAGAAGAAACGCATACACAGTCTGGCCCGCCAGCAGGTTGATCGAAAAGAAGTCGGCATCCGAGGTGTCGTCCGGGTAGTTGGCGGTGCCGACAATTTCCGCCGGCACGCTGAGCGGCTGCGCACGGCTGAACGTGCTGTTGTCCTCCGTGTCCCAGACGATGTCGCGCTTGAGATCGACCTCCGGCTGCACCGGAATCGTGGAATAGACGTCGGTCACGCCGCCGTAAGAACGCTTTAGGGCAACGATGGAAACGGCAACGTTGCTCGAAAAACGCACGGTGCCGTGAAATCTGTCCCCCCACCAGAGATCGTTAAACAGCTGCGACAGGAAGACCGCGGAATGGCCGCCGGGGGGGATGGGAATAGTCCGGTCGCCGGCGAGCGGATTGCCCCATCGTGGCAACAGCATCACTCTGACCGTGGCACCATGATCGCTTGGGTTTGCGATAGCGAAGCCGGTATCCGCCCCAATCCCTTCGAAGACATCACGGTACGGATTCACATTGGCCTCGCAGGCCTGCAGGTTCGCGGGCGGTGCAGGCAGTACTGCCGCCTGCCAGAGCAGTTGAGGCGGCGTGCCGACACGGAACATGGTGAAGCTCGCCGTGGTCACCAGGGGCTGGGAGCACTGCACGCTGGCCCACCCCACGAGCAGTGTGCCGGTGCCGGCAGTATTAAAATTGGCGGTCTCAAGAGGCTGAAGCGTGAAGGTCCGGGAGCTGAGGCTCCCCGACGCATCGGGGCGCTCCAGGCTGCGCAGATCCACCGCCCAGGGTTTTCCTTCGATCTCCTTGAAAAATCTCAGCGTTACCGTCGTGGCGGTGGCCTGAACATTGTTGAAACGAATCTCGCTCATGTAATAGACGCCGGGATCGCCGGTCCTGCCGTCGGCGATTTGCGGAAAGTAATAGGTGGAGCCTTCCGCGAAGGCGGGTGACCCGAGTGCGATCGACATGATCCCGACTATGACGGCAGCTCCGGCCATGACATACTTCCGATGCGACATGGGATGCCTCCTTTCAATTGGTTGTGACAATAATCACGGGCAATGATTATTCTACGGCCGGGACATATTTTCTGTGTCCCAGCGCACACACGGCCTGATTGGAAAAACCGAGAATAAGGGGCTACGCACCTGCGATCCGCCGGTCATCAGTGGATGGTGGGCTTCTTCTTATCGTCCTCGATCTTGCGCCGCACATCACCATAGTAAACTTCGAATTTCCTCTTCATTTCCTCGCGTCGCCGATTCGCTTGGTAGAACTGGAGTTGCTGAACCCAGCCGGGCCCTTTCAGGAAGACATACCCAACCACAAGGCCGCCGAGGTGAGCGATATTCGACACTCCCGGCTCGCTGCCGGTAATGGAGGAAAGAAACGCCAGCGCGCCCATGATGATCACGAGCCATTTGACCTTGATGGGAAAGAGCAGATAGAGGTAGACGAGTCGATTAGGATAAAGCAATCCATACGCCAGCAGCAGGCCGTAGATGGCACCCGATGCGCCGATGGTCACGGTAACGTTGTTCACACCGAGCAGATATGAGCAAAGCCCGGCGCCGATGCCGGTGACGAAGTAATACCGTAGGAACCGCTTGGGACCCCAGACGCGTTCGAGATCGTTCCCGAACATGTACAGCGTGAACATATTGATGAAAATGTGAAAAAACTGATGGCTGTCGTGCAGAAACATGTAGCTCACGAACTGCCAGATCATGAACTCATGGGTAATGCGCCAGGGCATCAGTCCAAAGTAGGGTTCGAGAAGCTGGATGTCGGCCGCCCGGCTCAGCAGCTGCAGACCGAAAACCCCGACGTTGATAATGATCAGCGCTTTGACGGCTCGGGTAATCGGCCCCCCGAAGGACGCGGATGGAGTATTGGCATAATAATAAGACATGTCTAAATACTAGGGGAACGCGTATGGGAATTCAACCTGGGCTCCGATCTAGAGCGTTACCTTGAACCACTTCACACACGTGGATTTGGACGTGGACCTGGACTTCGACATGGACTTGGACGCTGAATAGAAAGGCCGCACGGCGGAGTTGGGCGGCCAAAGCTGCCTATCGCGCGGCAAACATTCGATAATCGTGGTGGCAAGCGGCAAGAATCGGCCGGTAATCTGGTAACCGTCAAGCTTGGGAAAGATCATGGCGGGTGGAATTGTCCAAGTCCACGTCGAGGTCTAAGTCAAAGTCCGAGTGCTGCAGAAAACATAGGTTAGCTCTTACCGGCTCCGATCCGGACACTGCGCCCTCATCCTGCCGATTTCGGCAGCCGGACTGTTCGAATGTAGCGTCCCGGTCGTGTTAGAATACAGACTTTCGGCGACTATCGTTGCGAGATTTCCGAAATGTCGGATTAGGGGCCGACCACTTATGCGAACTGACGGGCGAAAAGCCAATTCCCTGCGGGAAGTGCGGATCGAGATGGATTATACCAGGCACGCGGAAGGATCTGTGCTGATCAGCATCGGGGACACCAGAGTTTTATGCACATGCAGCATCGAAGACAAGGTCCCGCCCTTTCTCTATCAGGCGAACCAGGGCTGGGTAACCGCAGAGTACGGCATGGTTCCCCGCTCGACCCATACCCGCTCTCCGCGCGAAGCGGCGCGCGGCAAGCAATCGGGCCGCACCGTGGAAATCCAGCGCCTGATCGGCCGCTCGTTGCGCAGCGTGGTAAACCTCGGGATGTTGGGCAACCGCAGCCTGCTGATCGACTGCGACGTGATCCAGGCCGACGGCGGCACGCGCACCGCGGCTATCACCGGCGGCTTCCTGGCGCTCTCTCTCGCTGTCATCCGCCTTATGGACCGGAAACTTCTGGAGTACTCCCCAGTTGTCGATTTCGTCGCCGCCACCAGCGTCGGCATGATCGGCGAAGAGCCTTGCCTGGATCTGACCTATGAAGAGGATTCCCGCGCCGCCGTGGATATGAACCTCGTCATGACCGGGAGCGGGCTCTACGTCGAGATTCAGGGGACGGCGGAAAAACAGCCTTTCTCGGCAGAGCAGCTGCAGGTGTTGCTGAGCCTCGCCGCCGAGGGGATCGAGGAACTTATTGAATCGCAAAGATCGGCATTGGCCGCTCGCGGTGTCGATCTCCGCCGCCTTTGCCCCGGCAATGCTTAGCAATCGCGAGTAAAGGATGGGAAAATGCTGGATAATCCCAACCTGCTGGCACTTGCGCCGAGAGTCGTCATAGCGACGCGCAATCCGGGAAAGCTCAAGGAATTCCGTACGCTCCTGGCACCCGCAGGCTGGCAGGTCATCGGATTGTCTGAGGCGGCAGTTGAAAAGGATGTGCCCGAAACGGGAAGCTCTTTTGCGGAAAACGCCCGGTTGAAGGCGCTGGGCTATTCCATGGACACCGGGTTGACGGTTATTGGGGACGACTCGGGTCTCGAGGTCTTTGCCCTCGGCGGCAAGCCGGGAGTCAGGTCGGCTCGCTATGCGGGTCCGGACGCCTCGGACTCCAATCGAGTGCGTAAGCTGCTCCTGGAACTCGAACGCCACCCAGGAAACCGTGAAGCCCGGTTTGTCTGCGCTCTGGCCATGGCGCAATGCGGCAAGATTCTGTGCGAGACTGAAGGCGAATGCCGGGGTGAAATCGCGACAGATCCGCGCGGTACGCAGGGTTTCGGCTACGATCCGGTCTTCGTGGTTTCCGAGTCGGGACGCACTTTCGCCGAGATGGCTGAGGAGGAGAAGAATCGTTGCAGCCATCGTGCGCGCGCCGTTGCCGCGCTGCTAGGGGAGCTTGGAGGCCGCTGACCGCCCCGGTCCGGAGGCAGCAAGCTGGGGTTGGCATCCATGCTTGACCTGAGTTAGAATGAACGCCTCATCCCGGGTCGGGGCATAGCGCAGCCTGGTAGCGCGCCTGCCTTGGGCGCAGGAGGTCTC
>CAYGWQ010000344.1:0-5782 GCA_964353465.1 uncultured Acidobacteriota bacterium
AGCGGGATCGCATCGGACTGGTGGGGGACAACGGGACAGGAAAATCCACCCTCATGAAGATGCTGGCCGGCCTGCAGACACCGGATGAGGGCGGAGTTATCGGTTCGCGGGAGTTGAGCTTCGGCTACCTCCCGCAGGATGGGCTTTTTGTGCGTGGCCGCACCGTCTTCGAGGAGGCGCTCTCGGTATTTGAGGAGCTGCGCAGCCTGGAACAGGAATGCCGCCGGTTGGAGCATGAGCTGGCCGACATGCCGCATTCGGGTCCCGATTATGAGAAGGCAACCGAGCGCTATTCGTCCCTGACGCAGCAGTTTCATTTGCGCGGAGGATATGCCCTGGAGGCCAGGGTGGGAGCCGTTCTGAACGGCCTCGGCTTCTCGCAAAACGACTGGGCACGCCCGTGCGAAGAGTTCAGCGGCGGCTGGCAGATGCGCATCGCGCTGGCAAGGCTGTTGTTGCAGCAGCCGAGTCTGTTGTTGTTGGACGAGCCGACCAACCATCTCGACCTGGAATCCCGCAACTGGATGGAAGGGTACCTGCAGGAATATCCTCACGCGCTGGTGCTCGTGTCCCATGACCGGTACTTCCTCGATGCCACGATCCAGCGCGTCCTGGAGATACGCAACCGGGCGGTTCACTTCTACAGGGGCAACTACCAGGACTTCCTTCGCCAACGAGAGGAGCGGATGGCGCAATTGGTGGCGACCTACGAGGCGCAGCAGCGAGAGATCGCGCGCATCAAAGCCTTTGCGGACAAATTCCGCTATAAGGCGACCAAGGCAGCCCAAGTGCAGAGCCGTCTCAAGGAACTCGAACGCATGGAGCTGGTCGAATTGCCTCCGGAGGCCAAGCCGATACACATCCGTTTTCCGGAAGGGCCGCGGACGGGCCGCGTGGTTCTCGAGCTGACGGATGTCACCGCCGGATATGGCACCACTGCGATCTTCCGCGACCTGAACCTGATCCTCGAAAAAGGAGAACGGGTCTCTCTGGTAGGTCCCAACGGCGCCGGAAAGTCCACCTTGATGAAGATCCTTGCCGGGCGGCTGCCCCTGATGTCCGGAGAGCGCCGTGAGGGCCATAATGTCATGGTCTCCTATTTTTCTCAGGACCAGGACGAGCTGCTCACCTCCGGGAAGACCGTCTGGGAAGAAGTGTATGAGGTCGCGCCCCATTACATTGTGCCGCAGCTGCGCACTTTGCTGGGTTGCTTTCTATTTTCCGGCGACTCCATCGAGAAACTGGTCTCGGTCCTCAGCGGCGGCGAAAGGAGCCGCCTGGTGTTGTGTAAGCTGCTGCTCTCGCCCGCCAACTGTCTGTTGCTGGACGAGCCCACCAACCATCTGGACATCCGATCGAAGGACATCCTGATGGATTCGCTGCGACAGTACGAAGGCACACTCGTGTTCGTGAGCCATGACCGTTACTTTCTCGACGGTCTGGCGACCAAAGTACTGGAGGTCGGCAACCAGAACGCCGCGACCTACCTCGGCAATTACGAGGACTACCTGGCGAAGAAAAAGACCGAACAGGAGACCTCGGGCGGCGTTGCCGCACCTGTAGAGGCTCCCCAGTCTGAAAGCTCAGCGCGAGGCCGGGAGAACGGTGCAGCACGCGAGCGCCCCAGGAGGAAGGTCAATCCTATCCGGATACAACAGCTGACAGAGAAGATCGACGGCATCGAGGCTGCCATCCATACCCACGAGACGCGGATCGCCGCGCTCGCACAACTCCTGGCAACCGAAGAACTCTACCGCGATTATACACTGTTTCGAACCACCATGGACGAACACGCCCGGCTGCAGGAGGAACTGACGTCTTTCATGGAGCAATGGGAAAAGCTGCAATCCGAGTTAGCTCGCATGAAGGATGCCAATGAATGAGAGGAGCCGGCATCGCCTTCCTCTTGTTCGGCACCGCTTCGGAATCGCCTCCGGCGCTGCCCCAAGCTGAATGGCAAAAATCGCAGATAAAAGTAGTGGACGTATTACCCTGAGATGAGACAATATAAAAGCCTATTCTGGTAAACATTACATCTTCCCGGGCTGGCGGGAATCCTGGCAGTCACAGCCCGTGGAGAGGATGGAAGTCATCAAGCCATGACACCCGCAGAATCCTTCTTGCCGGTGTCCGTCTTCGCCGTAACAGAGAAGCCAGGCGCCTGAAACGTCGGACAGCGTCTGGACCGTGTGCTTGGGGACGTGTACAATATTGGTGAACCCCTTCCGCGAAGGTCTTCTCCAGAAGAGTGTTTCTGAGGATTGAAATGAGCAGAAAGTATCGTCAGCGCGGCTACATGCATGATGACGACCGCGAAAAAAAACCGAAGCCACCACCGCGACCCAAAGGAGCCGGGGCGCGCATCGAAACGCGCTTCCATTTGATTACACGCTGCAACAATTGCGCGGCGGAAATCCAGATTACCGATCAGATCCAGGTTACGGACACCTGCAAGAACTGCGGGACGGATCTGCATACGTGCCGGAACTGCCTGAACTTCGATCCTGCAGCTCGCAACGAGTGCATCAAGCCCGTCGAAGTGCGCGTTCCCAACAAGAGCGCAAACAATCTCTGTTTCTTTTTTGAGGCAAAGGTCCTGGTGGAGAAACAGGGAAGCGGCGCCGCTCCCGCTAAAGTTGAGAACAGCCACCGCCAGGCCTTTCTGGATCTCTTCAAAAAAGTGTAGCAGCCGTCCGCCCTTGCAGGCTCTCCATGATTCCAACGCCCGGGCCTTCCAATCCTCGTGGCATTGGGAACAGGCGGAATGGCACTTAGTCAAGAGTGCCCGCAATCACCTGTTCGCTCCGCAAAATCAAGTGATTAAGCCCCGAAGGGGTGGGGCAGGGAAGCCCAGGGCGTGAGCCCTGGGATCATGAACATCCGGGAAACTAGCCCTGACAGGGCGAAGCAGCCTGCGCCGCCCTTACAGGGCTGATTCCTTGCTCTACGTCAGTTCCCAGGGCTTGCGCCCTGGGCTTTGCTGCAGGACCCTTTCAGGGTCCCATTTGAAATCCTCATCTAAGCGCCATTGGGGACAGGGGGGATTACATGCGTTTGAAGTTCCAGTGCAGAGACAGTTCCCTGCCGCCCTGGCCTGGTCGTCCCACAGATTTGAGATGCTGGGATCCGAGATTGATGAGGAGGTCGGTTCCCGGGAATCGGCGCGGCAGCTTGATCTGTGCTGCAACAGCAAAACGCACCGCAGAAAGCTGGAGAGCCGGAGAGTTGCCTCCCTGCCTTCGGAAGTCAAGCAACGGAATCAGAGACAGTTTGCCCGTCCAGAGATGGATGCGCGTGTCCAATTGCAGGCCGGAAGTGGACAAGCGCTGCAAAAATATCAGCTGAGACAGCCTGCCGATTTCATAGCGCACGTGCAGCGGTATGTCCTTGCGGATCTCGAATATAGAGTCGGCAGTTGCCGCATAGCGTGCCAGCACCGGGCATGATGATCGGAGGTCCACGCGCGAGATCCGGAGAAGGGCCACGCTTGCGTTTATTCTCCGGAGGGTTTTACCGAGGGAGAGCCGGGTAGTCCCCTCTTCCTCATACTTGTTCGCAGCATGCTGCCGGCTCCAGGTATGGGATGCCGCGATCTGGGGCAAGCGCTTTGGGGCATAGGCCCATTGGATAGTCTGTTCCCTCACACCCCTGACTGCCCACTGCAGGATCGGAACGGCTCTTTGGCTGTCGAACAGATTGCTGTATTGAAACTGATGCTGCTTGAATTTCCTGCGCACATCCAGGCGAAGAGTCTGTTGTGCCGGCCGAACCATCGGCATGGCCGGATTAGCCAGCCCCTCATCCCTTGTGATGAGAGTGAAGTCAAGATCGGTTTTCGACAGCGTGCTGTCGAACTTGACCATAAGTCCGCGGCGCGTCCCGCCGGAAAGCAGGGACCGGTCGCCGGGCAGGCCCGATGAGGCTGCATAGTGGGTCTGAACCCATTCGGCCAGGATCCGGGTCTTCTTTCCCAACTCCCGGGAAAGCGCGAGCCCCACTTGAGCGCCGACCGGCGCCGCCATCTGGCTGCTTCCCGGCAGCCGCGCACGCGCATCAGGAGCGGCACGGAGCAGATAGGCCGAGAGGTTCGCGCCCAGAATGGATCTCGGCATTTCCAGGGCGGCGCCGGTGAAACTACGGGCCTGCCCAGACGGCACGGTGCGGGGACTGAAGCCGAGGCTGCGGAAAGCATGGATCGTGCCCCATTTTCGTGCAAGTGAGAACTCCGTGATCCTGTAGCCTCCCGGCAGTCCTTGAAACTGGCTGCCGCCGAGGAAGACGGGGGTCTGGTTGGAGAATTGAAACTTGAGTTTTTTTGTTCCCGCCAGGAATGAAAAACGGTCGGCGACCAGCTTGCTTTCCGTCCAGGGATGGATCGATTCGCTCCACTCGATGGACACGGGGAGCGGCACAAGCAGGGGAGTAGCTTGGCCTGCGTTCGCCTGCGCAAAACCGCTCGCGGAGGGGAGCAGAAGGAAGGACAGCATCAGCATCCGCACTACGCCTCTCCGATGGCAAAGGCATGTCACGATGCTTCCCGCATATACCACAGACTTGCCCCCCGATAGCGTCGAGCTCCCGGGATCAACTCTTGAGACCGCTTCTACTGAGGTTTCCGCTGAATCTAAAATTACACCTCATGGTTCTTTCTTCACAACAAATATCTTCGGGTGGACAAGCGTACAGGCCTTATCAGGAAGCACGCGCACGCCGTTGCCTGGAGGAGCTACGACCTGCCTTTCTCAGTCTTTGCGAGCACGAAGTCGGAATCCTTGATCAGTCCCACGTTGGGGGCATACCACTTGTCCTCGCTGCCGCTCTCGATTGCGCTGGACTCCCGGGTATGGAGGACATTATTGAAAAGCCCCGCGGGCACCTTTGCGCTTTCTGTTAAGCTAATGATCTGAGCCCGATCCATGGCGATCTTCGGCGCGATTTCCTGGTAATATCTCTCTCCCACCTTGGGCTTGCCGGGCATCATCAACCCGAACCTGGCGCCATTCACTCCAGCCAGCCAGGCCCCCTCGTGACCGGTCGCTTTGCCGTCCTTGTAAGTGTCGACATCCTCGCCGAAGTAATAGATGTCGCTCGTGGTCTTGTCGATAGCAATGTAATTCCTCGACACTTCGGCCAACTGCTCCCCCGCGGTCTCCTTTTCCTCGACGACACGGGTCACCACCCCGTCGACAAGCTTTGTTTCATTGAGAACGGTGATGATCAGAGTGTCCTTACCCTTCTCCATGATGAGACGGTCGCCGGGTTCCAGGATCATATAAGGATTTCTGCCCGTGTTCTCAAGATTCGCTTTGTCCACCGTGAAGGAATCGCGCCACGCCTGCTGGCCCGGCGTCTGCTTGCCCTCAATTTTTGGCCCTCGGGCGAATGACATGAAGGCCAGAATCATTAAGGCGATGCTACCTTGACAAATCCAACGTACTCTCCACATTTCATAGCTCCTCTAAAGGGAAAGTTGCCAGGCAATCTCCGATTCCCGCCCACACCCGGTCCAAGGATGCTCCCGAGCACGACCTCTGCTTGTGCTGATTATGCATCTGCACACTGCCTGTGGGAAGGCCAAATTCCCTAATTAGTTTCTGTTGCGAGACTCATTGTCCGATCGGTAGCGCCGGTTGGATTGAAGTCAAATGTGGGGGCGGGCTTTAGCCCGCGCATTAAGGATAGCAACCACGATGCGGTCGATTTCATGAGCATAATTCATTTGTTACGAAGGCGATGTGTGGATAGAAGCACCGATCCCTCATTCAGGCACACCGGGCACGGG
>CAYGWQ010000345.1:0-5759 GCA_964353465.1 uncultured Acidobacteriota bacterium
CGTTTTCGAAGATCTGAAAATCCTCCCGCTTCAGATCCAGCACGGGTTGATCGCGCTGGTCGGTTACGCTCACATCGACCGGGATCAGACGGACACGGATGCGAAAGGTTCCGGGAGGGCCCTGCTGCTGTTTCAGGATTCCACCCTGGTTCTGGGCCGATAGGGTAAGCGTCCCCACAGCAGGAAGATCGCAGAGGATGGGGATGGCGATGCGCATCAGGAATCTTGACAACCGCATGTTTCTCCTGCTCGGCGGTGGGCCTAGCGCCGGAATGGATTTCGTTTCCCGCCCATACACAAAAGTGTAGCAAACTCGGGCGTGGCAGAAAATGCCAAGGTTGTGTGCCGAGTGATGTCCGTTTCCGGAGGTATGGAGGACTAGCGGTGCGGCAGGAGGCGATGGCTTAGGCGTTCCTATTTATAACGTTTCGGAAAAGGCACAACCAGTTACGGTCTTTTCAATTTCTCCCGTTATTGTTTTTTCGCTTTGAGCGGCGGGCAGGCGCCACGCGGAGCCGGCATTTCTGGGCGTAACCTGCGGTTTTGTTAGTGATGGTCACTTCGATCACGCCGTGAGCGTTGCACAAGTAACTCTCTTCGATTTCCTGCTCCTCGATCCATTCACACCTGCGGACCTCCAGCAGCTCCAGCCGGGGCTCCGGGTGAAGAGCCGGGTCGAAGGCGAACACAACTTCATCCCAGGGAGTGATGTCGCCGTCGGGCTGGCCATCTTGGCTCAGACGACTGCACTCGAGGTAGCGAAAATGGCCGACATTGTGCACCGGATGATAGCTCCGCGTGTGGAGCAGAGGAGGTTCTCCGGGCCGAGGCAGCAACGTATCTTTATGGAAGATCGGGTCGAAGATCACACGGGCGCCGCAATCCGCTTCGCGCCAGACGCCAAAGTGACGGGTGAAGCGCTCGCGCAGCACGTGGCCTGCGGCAGCATCCGCCGCGATGGCGAGGCCGATTGCTGTAGCCGAGTGGGGATAGGGAGAACGCCGCACGCGGCGGCCGTAGCGCTCCCGCAGCATGCGGCCTACAATCGGCAGCTCGGCTGAGCCGCCTACCAGATACACCACGGCGACGTCGTTCCAAACCACGTCATCGCTCTGGCGCGCACGAGTCATGGCCGCCTCGACTGCGGCAATCGTACGCTCGACGAGCGGCTGGCAGCATGCATAAAACTCCTCGATCGGGATGATGACGGTGCCGACTCCTTCCAGCGACCGGCCTAAATCGATTGCAATCTTGCGGGTATTGGGATGCAGGCTCTCCTTCTGCCGGCGGCATTCCTCGAGCAGTTGATAGCTTGCAGGCTCGGAAAGGGTCATGCCCGCAGTGGCGCGGGCAAGAACCAGATCCCGGAGCAACAAGTCGAAGTCATCTCCCCCCAGTCGGGCGATGCCTTCGTCTGTGATCACCTGATGGCACTGATTCTCTCTGCCGATGACGGAAGCATCGAAGGTGCCGCCGCCCAGGTCATAAACGACGAGATACTCTTTGCGCACCGCCCACTCGTTCGTTGCGTGCTGGTGGGCAAACTCGATACCGGCGGCCGAGGGCTCGTTGATCATGCCCAGGATGCGGAATCCGGCGCGCCGGAAAGCCTCCAGGGTCAGGAAGCGCTGGTTGCTGTTGGCATTGGCGGGGACGGCAATCAATGCTTCCAGGGGCTCTTTCGAGGATACCTCCAGATTGGAGCGCTTGTAGAGGTCTGTGCGGAGATGGGTGAGGTATTGGATCAGCAAGTCAAAGGCCGGAAAGAACTGGCTGCCGATGGTAACCGAGGCGTCCGGCACCAGCTCGCCCAGGGATCGCTTCAGCGATCGGAGAAAGGTCCATTCCGGCTCGCCCATGTGCGCCTGGGCATCGATGCCGAACAGCGTCTGGCTGCCGTGTACAGCGATGAGCGAAGGGTACCACGGCTGCATGTCTCCCGTCTCAGTCTGGAAGCTGATCACCGGGTAGTTGCCCCGATCCACGGCTGCCACGACAGTGCGGGTTGTGCCGAAGTCAATCCCTAAATGCATACAGCTCCTTAGAAAGCCAGCCGCGACTGCGAAGATCCTGGGGGAATGGCATCAGATCTATTGGATCTCGCGGGTTTTCGCAAGCTGACATCCCCTTTGTACCACGAAAAGCGCCAATCTGAACTCGCAGTTTGTTACACGCGCAAGATTCTCACCGTTCCGCCGGCGAAAGGAGGTACACGGCGAAGGATGCGAGCCAATGCTCGCCGATGTAATCGCCACTCGCCACGTGTGCCAGCGCCGCCTCCGCGTGGCGGGACGCCGAGGCGTTTAGGATCCGGCGCGCCGGGTCGGCGTCGGGCAACGCAGCGGCAATGTTGCGCATGCACCACGCACGGCTGAGATTGAGGCCGTCGAGATGCACCAGCTTGGGATCGCTTCGGTCAGTGACCAATGCGGGCTCGAGCAGCGATTTGGGTTCACCCCGGCCTGTGTCCGGCAGGAACCGGTTGAACCAACCTGGAAACTCATCACGCGGCAGAACGCGGCGCATCAAGTCGGCTTCCATCATGGAGGGTGAGAAGAAATCCTCCCCTCCCGGTTCCCAGGCTGCAGGATAGGCGGCATCTCTCCGGAAATAGGTCCGGGCCCGTTCTGCGATCAGGTTTTCCAGCTTGCGGTTTCCGAGCGCACGGGCATAGTCAAATCCGAACGCCAGGCCAAAGGCGGTATTGGGATGGACGCCCGTGCGGATCGGGTAGGTCTGCTTGGGGAGGAAATCGACATACCGGGCGGCAATGGTATCTGCCAGAGGCTTCAGATTACGGGACCATTTCTGGCCGTCGTCATCCTGCCAGCCGTTCAGTTCTTCGACGAGCTTAAGAAGCCACGCCCAACCGTACATGCGCTCGAAGGACTGCCGATTGGGAGCCTCGAGATATGCGACCTCGGCGCGGATGCTTTCTGCAGCAAGATTTTCGTTGAGTGCGGTTCGGATTTCCATGCCCTGCGGCAAGTCCGGAAACAGCCGCAGGAGCCGAACAAGCATCCAGTGGCCGTGGACCGATGAGTGCCAATCGAAGCATCCGTAGAACGCCGGGTGCAGCGTCTTGGGACTCCGCACATCGGGAACACCATTCAGCACGTGCTCCGGCTTGTTGGGATATTCCTTGCGAATGCACTTGAGAGCGAGAGCGGCAAAATGCGAAGCCTGCTGCTGGGTCAGCGAGAAACCAGATCCTGGTTTTGCGGTCTGCGGCATCCCAGGTTGCGATCCCCAGCCGAGGAACAGGACTAGGATGGCTGCCATGCCGGCACCTGTCTTGCATATTCTCATTTCTTGTCCCTTTGCGCATGAAGAAGCGACTATAAGATCCACCAGGCCCTCAAATACCGCAGTGGATTCTATGAAAGACCCGCTTGGCTTTTCAATGCCTATTCAGCCTGTATGGTAACATCAGCTGGAAGGGGCGCCTATGTCGAATGAACCGGAACCGGGCACTCTTGAGACCTGCCCGCAGGAAATGCCGCAGTTGCGGGCGAACTTAATCTGGCGCGGCTTGCGGCTGGCCCTGTTCACGGTTATATGGAACGTGTTGGAAGGAGCGATTGCCGTTGCCTCCGGTATCGCAGCCGGATCGATCGCTCTGATCGGATTCGGCATTGACTCCTTCATCGAAACCGCCAGCGCCGTCGTTGTGGGGTGGCGGTTCTCTTACGAGATGCGCGGCAAGCCGCAGGCGCAAACCGAGAGAGCGGAAGCATGGTCCGCACGCATCGCAGGAGCCTTGCTGCTGGCCCTGGCCTTCTACATCCTGATGGATTCGAGCCTGCGGCTGATGGGTATCGGCCATGAACCGGAGCCCAGCATGGTCGGCATCGCCTTAACTGCCGTCTCTCTGGCAGTCATGCCGATACTGGGAAGGGCCAAGCTAAGAATCGCGGAAAGATTGGATAGCAAGGCACTGCGGGCCGACGCCTACGAATCGATAACCTGCGCCTGGCTTTCAGCCACAACGCTCGCGGGCCTGGCAGTGAACGCGGTGTCAGGGTGGTGGTGGGCTGACCCTTTGGCCGCCCTGGTACTTATCCCGCTGATTGTCAGGGAAGGATTGGAAGGCCTGAGGGGCGGTGAGGACTGATAGCACGCCCCGGCGGGCAGCCGGGGCCTACTGTTCGGAGCCGTCTTCGGGTGGCGCTACGCTTTCCTCCAGCAATTGCCTGGCTGCCGGGAGATCCTGCCGCCGCACTCGTATCACGGCGCCGAGGGCGGAAGGATTGAAAAAGCCCCCCGCCATGCTGAGAGGGAAAGTGTGTAGGCCTTCTTCGCCGAAAATGGTGAAGGGAATTCCGGAGGATTCGAGCAGAGACTTGATGACTGCCAGCTGAGCGATGTCCGGAGTTCTCAGCAAATCCACCGGATCATCATCGGCATCGATGGCGTTCCCGGGCAGTTCAGCCAGGGCCGTGCCGCAGGAGTGGCAGGCGGACTGGCCGGCCGGATATGAGATTTTGCATTTCGGACAGAACAATGGAATCCTCCTTGCCGGGAATCGGCGCGCCCCGGCCGAAAAACAACGGGCCTATCCCGCCAGACCGCCGCCATCGACGACCAGAATCGTGCCGGTAACAAAGGATGAGGCCTCACCGGCGAGGTACAGGGCCGCATGTGCGATGTCCTCCGGCCTCCCGATTCGCCCAAGCGGCCGCCGGGCGGCCTCCGCCAGAAAAGCCGACGCCGGTTCGCCGAGTTGATCTGCTTCATGCCGAAGCATCGGGGTATCCGTGTCTCCCGGGCAGATACAATTGACCCGGATTTTTTGTGCTGCGTGATCGAGGGCCATGGCTTTAGTTAGCTGCACGACGGCTCCTTTCGAAGCACAGTAGGATGCGGCCCTGCGACCGCCGACCAGCCCCCAGCCCGAAGAAACGTTGATAATGACGCCGCCGCCGCCCTCGACCATCAAGGGAATGGCTAGCCGGGAGAGGAGAAAGATCGACTTGACGTTGACGGCCATCACGCGATCCCATTCCTCCTCGCTCGTCTCCAGCACCGTGGTGCGGAGGATAATGCCGGCATTATTGAACAGGATATCCAAGCCGCCCAGTTCGCCCACGGTCCGTTGCATGGCCCGCCGGCAGTCTGCATCGCGCGTGACGTCGCAACAGAGGAAGAGCGCGCGCCCGCCCAGGGTCTCGATTTTGTCGACAACCGCAGTCCCACCCGTCGCATTGAGATCCACAATGGCCACGGAAGCTCCCCTATCAGCGAACAACAAAGCCGTAGCACGGCCAATGCCTGATGCGCCCCCCGTGATCAGGGCGCGTTTGCCTTTGAGGTCGTTCATAGACTGAGCCTCCGTTCGTCTCTGGTCAGGGTATTCCGGCGCGCTCGGTTCACGAGCGCAGCTTCTCGCCGTTTTTCGGGGTTCACGGGCTGCCGGCCTGATTACTCGTTCCCCGCGGCCGTTCCTCTGTTTTCCGGCAGTGGCGGTTTTTTTTCACATAAGCACGCCAGGTCATTGCCCAGCGCGCCGGATCATCCAAAGGCCCGTGGTCAATGGTGTGGATTGTGCTGTTATGCGGAGCCGTCTTGACCCGTTCGGGCTCCCGGCAGGCTTCATCAGCAACATGCTCCAGAATTGCGATGTATTCGTCGAGTTCCTGCCGGGAATAGGACTCTGTCGGCTCAAGCGTACAGGGCTCGGGCACGATATAAGGATGATGGCTGGTCCAGTAGTGGACGCCGAAATCGGCCGCCCGAAGCCCGATTTCCTCGGAGTGGAC
>CAYGWQ010000346.1:0-5701 GCA_964353465.1 uncultured Acidobacteriota bacterium
ACGCCTGATCCCAGGGTTTCACCCTGGGCTGGTCTGCACCGCCCTTCAGGGCTTATATCCTTAACTTAGTGCCATTCGGGACAGTCACCTACAGGTTTGGGTGACAGGCTACTCAACCTCGAAATTCGTTCACGGGGATTACGGAAAAATTTCGAGGTCGAGTAGCCTGTCACCAAAGTTCCTTTGGTGTTGTGCGCCGAATCTCAATTCAGTATGCTCGTAAAATACTCTCAGTGCAGCCATCCGCCGGCTTCAGGAGGGCCATGTGGACTTTGCGAGGGTGATCAGAAACATCGCTGGATTTTTCGAGAGCGAGGGACTTCCCTATGCGGTGATAGGTGCATTCAGCCTTCACGCTTACGGATTGAGCCGGGCGACGTCGGACCTGGACTTTGTGGCTGCATTTGCCGCGCAGGCCAGGCTGGTTCCATTCCTTGAATCTCTTGGTTATGAAACGCTCCACCTCTCAACCGGCTATTCCAATCACCTGAATGCCGATCCTGCGATGGGCCGGCTCGACTTCGTGTATGTCACCGGCGAAACCAGCCGGCAGCTGTTCGAATCCGCCCGGATCATGCCGGTCATGCACGGGATTTCCCTGGCGGTTCCGCGCCCGGAACACATCGCCGCGATGAAAATACAGGCTATGAAGAATGACCCCGGGCGGGTGTTCCAGGAGATGGCTGACATCCTGTTCCTGCTCCGCCTGCCGGAGACTGACAGGGAAGAGATCCGCGGATATTTTGAAAAGCAAGGCATGCTCGAAAGATACGATGAAATCCGAAAAGTCCTATAAACTGATGGATCTGCAAAGGGATCTTCCCACGAACCGGGAGGATGTCATTGCCTTGAGGCGAGCCCGGGAGGCAGGGAGGCTGAGCTTCGTGGGATACCTGGAATTCCTTTCGAATTTCCCTCCGCTTTCAATACCCAAGCTCCGCTCCCGCAGAGGACCCACCGGCATCAGGCCCTTCGAGCTGTGATCCGCCTCTCTGTGGCATATTACCGCTTCCCGAGCTCGAATTCGATGAGAGAGCGCATTGTGAGAATCGTCGGCATCTTTCTGGCCCTGTTGCTGGTCACACAAACATGTGCGTGCGTTCGCAACAAGCAAGGCAAGCCGGAGCGGGCGCGCGTGCGCATGTTGATATTGCCGGCCCTCTCGTCTGCACCCCTTTTCATTGCCGCGGACGGCGGCCATCTTGCAGCCCAGGGAATTGATGCCGAATTGGTCAGAATGGATCAATCTGCCAAAGCTCTTCCGGCGTTGATCCACCGTGATCTGGATGTTTGGGGCGGAACCCTCAGCCTTGGTATCCTGAACGCTATCTCCAGGGGAGCGAACATCAGGATTGTTGCCGACAAGGGGTACATCCCTGCCGGCGGGTGCGCGTATTCAGGGTTGATTGCCGGAAGGGCGCTGTCCGCTTCCGGGATGCCGGGAAACCTGGCTCAGCTTCGCGGTCGCCGGCTCGCCATACAAAAAGTGAATTTTGAAGGGTATTATGTGGAAAAGCTGCTGGGCCTGGCGGGCCTGAAGACGAGCGAAGTCGAACTCGTCGACATCCCGCATGAAGCGGAGGTGGGGGCCCTGGAAACCGGTCTTGTGGATTTGGCCGCCACGACAGAACCGTGGTTGAGTCGGGCACTGGAAGCGGGGTGCGGAATCCTCTGGATGCCGGCGGGAAAGGTAATTCCTGACTTCCAGTTTGCCTGCCTCGTGTACGGCCCCTCGCTCCTGGAGGAAAATCCGGACCTGGGACGGCGGTTTATGATTGCGTACCTTGCGGCAGTGCGCCAATACAACGAGGGGAAAAGCGAACGCAACCTGGAGATTCTGGGCCGTCGCGCCGGTCTGGATCGTGATTTCCTGCTGAGAGCCTGCTGGCCCGCCTTCCGCGCCGATGGGCGCATCGGCACGCAGAGCATCATGGACTTTCAGGACTGGGGGAGGAGCAAGGGTTTCCTCGACCGCCCGGTTGCCACCGAGGAATTCTGGGACCCGCGTTTTGTCGAACAAGCGCAGCGAACCGGGACTGCCGTGCGGCAATGACGTGTCCTTGGACTTCCCATGTGGATTGAATGCCGGAACCTGAGCAAAACGTATGCGACGCGCACCGGGGCAATTCCGGCCCTGGCGGATGCCACCTGTTGCGTCGGCGAGCACGAGTTTTTATGCGTGGTCGGCCCCAGCGGGTGCGGCAAGACCACGCTGCTCAAGCTGATCGCCGGCCTGCTGCAGCCGTCTTCCGGGGAAATCCTCTTTCATGGGCCGCCGGAGAACGGAGGTCTGCGCAGTGCCCTGGTATTTCAAGACCATGGCCTGTTCCCTTGGATGAACGTCCTGGACAACACCGCCTTTGGCCTGGAGATGCAGGGCATCGGCAGGAACGAGCGGCGCCGGAGCGCTCGGGCCTTCATCGACAAGATCGGGCTTGGACCGTTTGCCCACACCTTTCCTCATGAGCTTTCCGTGGGGATGCAACAACGGGTCGGCATCGCCCGCGCCTTTGTGAGCCATCCGCAGATCCTGCTCATGGACGAGCCCTTCGGCTCACTGGATCCGCAGATTAAGCTTGTCCTTCGCGAGGAGCTGATTCTGGTCTGGAAGGAGCAACGCAAATCCGTTGTATATGTTACGCATGACATCGAGGAGGCTATACTGCTCGGAGATCGCGTCCTGGCAATGACGGGAAGGCCCGGCAGGGTGCGGGCGGAAATCCCCATTCCTTTGGAGCGGCCCAGGGACCTGACGGCAGTTGACCGGCCGGAAATCATGGAGATCAAATGGCGGATCTGGAAGATGCTGGAAGACGAAGTGCGCAAGAGCCTGCAGATCTTCAGCTGAAAGAGGCTCTTCGCCTGGATTGGCCGTCCCGCCGGTGGTGGCTCCCGGTAGTGATTCTTGCGGGCTGCCTCTCGGCGTGGGAAATAGGCGCGCGCACAGGCGCGCTTTCGGCCCTCTCCTTTCCGGCGCCATCGGCCATCTTTAGCGCCTTCGTGAGACTTCTCCATAGCGGAACCTTATTGACCCACCTCACCGCCACGCTCCTGAGGATGGCTGCCGGACTGGGCTGCGGGGGCGCCGCCGGCCTGTTGGCGGGCCTGCTCATGGGCTGGTCATCGCGGTTGCGGGCCATTGTGGACCCCTTCATCGCCGCGGCACATCCGGTGCCGAAGATCGCGATTCTGCCCCTGATCATGCTTATCTTCGGAATCGGCGAAAGCTCCAAAGTAATCGTAATCGCCCTGGCTGCGTTTTTCCCGATGATGATCAGCACCATGGCCGGCGTGCGCCAGATCAGTCCCGTATTTTTCGAAGTGGCCGCGAGCTACGGAGCGAGTCGGGAGAAGGTTTTCACCCGCGTCGTCTTCCCCGGCAGCCTGCCCTTCGTGCTGAGCGGGCTGCGCCTGGCGCTGAATTCCGCCTTGCTGCTCACGATCGCGGTGGAGCTGGTGAGTTCTCAGGAAGGGCTGGGTGCCATGATCTGGTTCGCATGGGAAACGCTGCGCACCGAGGATCTCTATGCCACCCTGGCCGTCACCGCCTTGTTGGGCATCAGCGGCAACTTTCTCCTGCAATGGCTTGCCTCACGGCTCGTCCCCTGGCAAGTGGAACGCGGGTGAAGCTAGTGATGCGCTATTTGGTAGCGGCGGAGAATTTAAGGTTTGTTAGCGGCGGCATCACTTCACCCTCGATGTTATGCAGGAGCGGACAATCCGCAGTCCCCACCACCTCAGTCGCAGTAGCTTTGGCGAGGGTGATGGTACATTTACTTTTGCCCTTGGTGAACCGGCTGACATCTCCATCCGAGAACATGCCGATCCCACTCATGCTGAAGGCTGAATCCAGATCCACCTTCCCTGGAGCCTGATACATCAAAGTGAGATTCAAATGCGTGTTCTCCTTGCTCTTCAGATCCGGCTTGAAGACCAGCGTAACGAGCGTGAACCCCTGCATTTGTTGAAACCCACCTTCGACATAACCGAACGCAAGATCCTTACCCGCAAACTTGAAGGTAGCTTGTCCCGATTTGGCTGCAACTCCTTCATATTTCTGCGCAAAAGCCGGTATAGTCAACGTCAGCATGACCGCTAAAACGATGGAGCAAGGAGCAACAGGCTTCATAAATAAGATCTCCTGAACATTTTTAGATCATCTTGAGAACGCAGAATGATGCATTCATTCTGACTGAAAATCCCCGAGATCCGATTTTTCAGTAATCATATCCGCACCGGGGTGACTGACAAGTCTTATTTATTGGAAACCGGAAGCGCCGCTGATGCAGGAAGAAGAAATGCAAACCCACCCTTCGTGGGGGATCTGCTCCAATCCGGCTTGCGGAGGATGCCTTCGGGCCCAGGGGATTGGGCGCGTGATGCCCCGGGGCGGCGCAGTCCCGGCTATCGCAACATGATCGAAATCTGGCTCATGGGAGAAGATGCCCGGCGGGGCTACCGAATGGTGAAGGATTTCGGATCCATCGGCTGATTGTGCGCTATCCCGGTGACGGTGAAACTCCAATGGGTCATGATCGTGGCGTTCTGAGCCTCGATCGTCAAGTCCAGCCTGTGGGACAGGGGCAAGATCAATCCCTCGGTCTCTTTAAAGTTGTCGAAGACCTCCGTCAGGGTATAGATCGTGTCCTGTTGGGAGGGAGACTCGGTTGGGTTTGTAACCATGCTTGCAGGTCGAACCAGGCGATATTGCGTGCGAATGTGCCTGAATGTCTCGGGATCAAAGTACAGGGCAACCTGAAGATCACCCGGGCCTTTTTTGGCTTTGTATTTCACTTCGTACAGCTGCCTGCCTTCAATTTTTTTCAGTCCCGAATAATCCAGCCTGGGTTGCCGCGCAACAAGATCGAGAAGTGGCCATGCGGTGGAGAGAACCCCGCCCAGGAGTCCCTCTCTTGCGATGACATCATGTCCGTAGAGGAAAGCCGAGAACGGACTCCGCTGGCCCGGCCGCATCTGGCCGACATTCACTTTTTCGCCGTCGAAGACTATCTGCTCCCCAGGATAGTCGAGCGAACCGAATGAGAGTGCCAGGCGGACCTTCCGGCCTTCCGAGAGCATCTGGCCTTTGCCGGCAAGGGTCCCCTGCCCCCCGAGGCGAAAAACCACTTCGGCGGTGCCGCTGGCGAGCCGGCTTTTTATCGACGCGCGGGCCTCGGCGGTGCCGATCGATCCCAGATGCTTGGCTACAACTTCTTCCACTTTCAACTTTTGTCCTCTCGCGGAAAGCGCAGATGCACACAGACAGAAGATCAGGACAGGCGGAGCCAACACCCAGAGAAGCTTTTGACTTGATTCTTTTTGCATTTGATTTTCCAGCCCTCCAGAATGGAATGGCGCGAGGAGCATCGCAACAGCAATAGCGCACTTTATCGCCTGGCGCAAAGAGTTTTTTCGATTGATGTTTTGCTTAACTTCCGGGGATAGTCGTGGACAGGGGCCAATCCATGGGCTACCTTGATGCCTTATCCAAGTTTCTTGGGGAAAAACAGATGAGACGATGGTTTTGCTTGCTTACCTTTTTCGCACTGGCAACCCAGGCAGCGCATGCCCAGGCCAAGAACGTGATCCTCTTCATCGGCGACGCCGGCGGCATCCCGACGCTGAACATCGCCAGTATTTATAAATACGATCATCCGCAGAAGCTGTTTATCCAGGAGATGCCCCACATCGCCCTGATGGA
>CAYGWQ010000347.1:0-5649 GCA_964353465.1 uncultured Acidobacteriota bacterium
ATTCCGAAATCCAAGCAGTGCCACCGCGAGTGCATCTGGAGCGGCCACGCCCAGAATCTTAGGAATTGATAGAGCAAAAAGCGGACAGTTTTTGGTGCGCACCTCCGGACTGATATTTCGTCCCGAATTGAACACTCTTGGTACTGATCACGAGAGCCTCACAATGGACCTAGGGGAGGCAGTCGGCAAACAGGGCAGTTTTTTACAGGAAAAAAAGCGGACATATTTCGGTGCGCACCCATGTCCGCAAATATGCACATATTCCTAGGAATTTCGGGGTAGCATGTCAGGAGGTCTGAAGTTTGGCCAGGGAAAACAGCGGTATCTGAACCGATGGGATGTACTCAAGCTCAACAGGGCTGCCCAACAAGCGACTCGAGCGGACCGCTGAAAGACGTGGCAGCTCAGCCGCAGGACGTTAGACCACTCGAAGCGAGTGTGCGAGGCGCGGCTGGGGGAGGCTATTGTGAATCCGCTGATACCGTCGGTGATTGGCTTTGTGGGAGGGTTCCTGACGGCTTTGTTCGCTGAGCCACTGCGGCGGTGGCTCTATGCGCCGAGGCTGACGCTGACGTTTGGAACGTCAAGCCACTTCTTCACGAGAACACCTGAGGTCAGCCAAGCCAGTCAGTCGGAGGCGCTCTACGTTCGCGTGAAAGTCGTGAACACCAAGTCCACGCTTGCCAAGAGCTGCCGTGCCTACCTTGTCAACATGGAGCGTAAGGGCGCGTCAGGCAAGTTCGAACCGACTGATTACTGCGAGAGCCTGCAGTTGGCGTGGTCATCCCAGGCGGAGGCCTCCTTTGGTGGGCTCGATCTCCCGCGCGACGTCCCGCACTTCGTGGACGTGTTCTCGACACGGCCCACATCGCCGGCATTCATCCCATCTACCAAGGTTACGCCCTTGCGGTATAGCACGCTGCTGGTAACCCCGGGCGTCTATCGGTTCACGATTGTCGTCTCAGGCGACGGGGTCCAACCCGCCACCATCCGTCCGTCGGTGTCGTGGAATGGCGTGTGGGACAAAACCGATAAATACGACTTGTAAATCGTGCGGCGCGGACTAACATCCGGCTCGGACAGACGCGCAAAAGGCGGCGCGAAGAAGAGCAGTCGATGAATGATCGTAAGTTGGTTGATGCCTTCGTGGCTCATCTTAGGGACCGTGGCCATCCCGGCCTGCACGTCGAGCGGAGGCCCGACGAGGATAACCGGGAGTCATCGGACATCGATGCGACCGCTGGCCCCTTTGCAATCGAACACACCAGCATCGACACCCTGCCGAATCAGCGTCGCGACGCGGACTGGTTCACGCGAGTGGCGGGCAAGCTCAAGGAGGAGTTAGGCGTCCTTCTGCCATTTCGCCTAAACATTACGCTTAAGTATGACGCGGTACGCATCGGTCAAGATTGGGCTGCAGTGCGTTCGGCACTCAAGAGCTGGATTACCAACGAGGCGCCCCGCCTGTCCGACGGACGATCGGTCATCGAGAATGCTCCAGGCATCCCCTTCCGGCTTCACGTCGTCAAGTCGTGCGACCGTCGCCCCGGCGCCTTCTTCGCCCGCTTCCAGCCGGACGACGATACCCTCCCTTTGCGGGTCAAGGTTGCCTTCGATCGAAAGGCGGAGAAGCTCGCGAAGTACCAAGCGCCTGGAGTCACGACCATCCTGCTCGTCGAAAACGACGACATTGCCCTCATGAACGACGGGATGATGCTCGACGCGATCCAGACGGCCTTCCCTGCTGGGCCTCCGCCCGGTGTGGACCAGGTGTGGTACGCAGACACATCCATAGAGAGCGACCCTGAGTTTCGGGACTTCACTCCGCAGCTTCAGAAGCGCGCTGTCTAACACGCCGCTGAAGCTGCCGGCCGCGGACTGCCGCTTTTTGGGCGGCTGCGATCGGAGCGAGTCGTGGTAGCATCACGCGCGGCCGCAGCTTAGCGGGCATCCGTTAGCCAGGAATCGCTCATGAGGCCCGACTCATAGCACTTGAACTGCTGCTTATGTCGGAGTTCAGAGCGGGTGGGAAACATAGGTGGTGGTCTGGAAAGCCGACAGTTCCTGCCATAGAAATGCCTTCCGTGTGTAACGCGTGTGTAGTAACCTACCGCGGCCGCTGGCCGCAACCAAAGCTGGGAAGCGGGTGCTCCCTCCTGTGATGACAGCCAATCAATAAATCCTGCTACCATCTGAATACCTCCTGACGCAAAATCAGAAGATACCTGCGCTGGCGCAAGATAAATCGGACGAAAATTCGAGGAAATTACCCCACACTTCCTGGTTTGGTTGTTTTGTTCTCCGTTGAGCTGCACTCCAAGCCGACCGGTGGTTTTGCGCCGGTCATTTTGTATCGTTCTGCCTCGTTCTGACTTTTTCTTTCATCCGCATGTCTCTATCGGCTGAATGCTCGCGGCATGGGTTCTGCATGGCCAAACCAGGGGGGAGAGGCCGGCTGCCGCAAAAAACTCGTGCCAGGAAGTCCCAGACATCTGAGGTAGTCTGTCAAAGAAAAGTATTAGCTTAGAGCTTTCTCCAGGAAGGCCGTCCTCGCCCATTGACTCGCACGGAGTCGTGAGGATCCCTTATGAGGTGTTTGGATATAATCATTTCTTGTTTCCTTGTTTTTTTGTGAGCACGCGGGCTTTGGTCCAGCGCGAGCCTTATAGAAGAATCCTCTGAAGGACGACATCTGAGAATGCGTTTGAGGATCAAAGCGCATCGCCCCGCTCGAGCGTCTGGGGCAAACCGTCGGACGGTAGGATCGACGGATCCGTAGCGGGACGATGCGTGCTCCGAGTCTTAAGATACGCTGGGGGTCGAAGAATGCGGCAAATCAGGCTTCCTCGGCCGCAATGCCTTTACGTATTTGTCTTCGTCATAGAATATCCGGTCTTTCCAGCAACGATAGATGATTCGAATCCACCTATAGGCGAGGGCACGGACCGCGGCATGATGGCGCTTCCCTTCAGTCCTTTTCCGATCGTAATAACCACGGGCCCAGTCGCAGTATAGGATTGATTGCGCGGCAAACTCATGAAAGCTCTGCTTCACAAAATGTGAGCAGGCAAAGCGGCGATGCACCCACTTGGATTTACCGCTGCGTTCAGTAACCGGTGCAATGCCAGAGTATTCCGCAACCTCTACGGAGGAACTGAAACGGCTCCGGTCGGACCCCATCGCCGCAAGCAGACGTGGAGCCAAGGCGGCGCCGGCTCCGGGAAAGCTGTTGAAAATCTGCGCATCCCGCTGTTTCTGGAAGACTTCCTTGATTCTTTGATCAAATTGCGTGACGGCTTCAATCAATAAATGCAATTGAGGGGCAAGGCTTTTCACCATGAAAACCGACGATTCAATGACTGGCGCATCCGTTGTCAGAGGGAGGGCTGCACGGATCTGCCGCAGACGGTTCTCTATGACCTTGCTGCGCCTCGAGCCGTGCATTCGGTAAAACTTGCGAATGGTTTCGGGGCGGCTCTTCTGTAATTTTTCCAAGGTCGGCCATTTCGCCAGGAAGTCACATGCCATGACCATGTCCAGATCTCCAGCACAGTACAGTGCTGCGGGAAAGTATTCTTTGAATGATAGGCAATTGTTTTGAGGGGCTGAGTGACGATGCCATGAATGAGGGTAGGGATCGGGAAATATCCCCGATTTCAGGCGGGAAGCGGCTGCCAAATCGGGGAAAGCTCCTGACGGACGGCAAAACGGGGCAGGGGAGCGAGGCGCGACGTCGCGCCTCGCTCCCCTGCCCCGCGCAGGCGCTGCTTTCGGGCACACTTCCGCCGAGGCATCGGCGGCCGCCTTGAGCCGGAGAGGAGGCCGCCGCCGTCCATCTCACTCGGCCGCATCGGACCACCGGCTGACCTCCTCAAACCCGGGAATGTCGGGATCGTAGCGTATGGCTCTGTCGGGCGCAGGCGGCGGCGGGCGCTCGGGCCGATCCCAGAGTTTCAGGTGGCGCAGGATCTTCTCGATCACCGCCCCGTCGCCGATCAGGCTGATGATTTTGAGCGGGCCCGAGCAGCGAGGGCAAACCAGGGGGTCCGCTTCGTACACTTTCTTTATCAGCCTGGCCCACGAGCTCCTGACCTGGCGCCGGAACTCGTCGGCGCAGGCGCCATCTTTGCCAGGCGGCGGCGGAACCGCCGCGGGATCCGAAACGCCAGCGCCGGCCCGAGCCCGGCGCACATTGGAGAAGGCGCCGTAGTACCGGACCAGCTGCTGTCCGGAATCCGGGATATGGGTGCACAAAGCGGCCAGGAAGTCGAGCGCCGGGAAGATGCGGGCTGGCGAGGGCCCGGCATCGCCGCACCGCTGCCGTTGGCGGCCATGGTAGATGACTTGGCCGGATTCAGGGCGATAGCGCAGACGTTCGAGGGCAATCGGCGGATGGACCATGTAGCCGGCCAGGCGCTGACGCGCCTCATGGTCGTCAGGATCGATCCGCTCGCCTTGATAGACGGAGAAGCCTGGATGCCTCCAATTCCGCATGATTTCCACCAGGCGGGGCGAGATCTTTTCGCGCGCCAGGAGCGCCTTGACGAGTTTGTGGCGGAACCGCTCCATAATCCGGACCGGATCGGGGCAAGGGATGGGGACAAACGAGCCTTCCGCGGAAACCAGGCCATCGGTGACCAAACTGTGAAGATGAGGGTGAAACCTGGTGGGATCATCCTCCATAGCTCTGCAGGGATGAGATCATGCCCGGGAGGGAGCGGCGATCCTGGGCGGCATCCTGGAAAAGATCCTTGACCGAGGCGTAAAAGCACTGGCTCAACAGACCGAGCAGCTTGCGGTCGTACTTGAAGCACAGGCGCAGCATTTTGGGAATGGTCACGACGTATTGGCGGACGGGGCAATCGCTCAGGACTTCCTGGTCGACGTGTTCGGCAAACAGCAGGGCGCGCTTCTGGTGGCATGACGGACAAAAACACCTTCGCCGGCAACTATAGGGTAATAAAAGGTCTTTGCGGCAGGTCGCGCACCACAGCCGGGCAAAGCCACACCGGAGATCGCCGCAGTCCAGGAACTGTTCGACGACCTGCCGGAAGACGGGGCGCCAGAAACCGTGCTCGCGTTCGTAGCGCTCATCCCAGACGCGCTCGAGTTCGTCGAAGTGATCCTCGACCAGGTGATAAAGCGGGGTATCCTGGGCGTTTCGCGGCCGATAGACTCCCTGCGGATGACATTCCACATAGAATCTAACCGCCTACCCGACTAATGTGACAATCTTATGTTCTGGACGGGCCGAATTTGGCCAAAGGCCGTAAAAACGGGAGACGCAACCCTATGCACAAATGGTCGGCACGACCCGGTCCCGGGTAAGTTATTTCATGAACAGGTTCAGGGAGCATGGCTTGATCGATTACAGTGATAACGACGGGTTGACGGTTCACAGTGGCCTCCTTAGCGTGGTCCTGCATGACTAGTTTCCATGCTATTTTCCGAGAACTTTCTTTACTTGACCGATTTCCCTTCACTAAGGGGCTGCGCAAAAATAACTTCACATTCTGCGGCTGGTTCTCAGGCTTGAATAATTATACAGGAAAACGCCATAGCATATTGCAATTCTGACCCCCAGCCGCCGTTCTCAGCGCGGCGTCGGGCGTGCAGCTGCTGCGTTGTCGCGACTCGGAGATGAACCAC
>CAYGWQ010000348.1:0-5648 GCA_964353465.1 uncultured Acidobacteriota bacterium
GCAAGGCGTTCTCCAGATAGGCGATTGCCAGGCTGTGTACTCCGACCGAAGCGCTTTCGAGCCAACCGCGGCGGAGAGCCAGCCGGACCAGCCGCCCCGCAATGGACCCCAGACCGTTCAGAATGCGGGATGAGGTTCCGCGGAGGCGAGCCGCCTCGAAGGCTGAGAATACCTGACCGGCAATCTGGCGCTCGCCCACCACCAGGGACTCCTGGCCGATGGCGACGCGGAAGATGTGATTGGCGGCTTCTTTCCCCGTATAGGTGTAAGGCTCGAACCAGGCGGCAGCATCATCGCCAGCCAGACGTTTCATCTGGGTGCGCATCAGCTCAGCCGCCCAGCGGGCATTGTGACTCGACAGGATCCATTCGTTGCGGTTGCAGGTGTTCAAATCTGCAAACCCATCGGCAGCCTGCAGCCGCGCCAATTCTCCGCCGATCTTCTTCGCTGCAGCTTCGTCCAACACAAGCCGGGATCGGAAATGGGAGGGCGCGGTCCGGAAGTCGCAACCGACTACCGCCAGCGGATAGCTGTTTCGATTTGCCATGGTCTACAGACTCCTGTTTTCTGCCGCCCCCCGGTCCGCGGCTTCATAGCCGGATTGACCGTCTCGACTTCTCAAACCGGGAAATTATAGCCGGAATCCATGCACGGTTTGTCATGGCTGTGTCATACATTGTCACAGGCATGTCGGCCAGGAAATTGGTGACAGAAAGCCGCAGATGGTTGCCGGTTCCCACCTCTGATTTTCATGGCGCAAACCGGATCCGCGTCATGGCCCCGGTCTCCGGCACGATCACGAACAGATTATCGTATTCGCTATCCGCGATCGTTACCTCAGGGCCGCCGAGAGCTTTGATAATTGCCGGAACGGTGTTCGAGTGGCCAACGACGAGTACGATGTCCTTCACATGCTCGCTGCGAAGTTTGCGGATGAGCTGATCGGAATCCTTAGAGGAGTATTGCCGGGCTTCCAGGCCCAGCTTCGATGCCAGGGGCTTGGCGGTAGCTTGCGTGCGGCGAAATTCTGTAACGTAAATCGCCTGTATGCCAGCGTCTGCCAGAATGCCGGCCAGCTTACCGGCGCGAGCGTTACCCGCAGCTGAAAGCGGGGGATCAGCCTGCGTCTGCATCTGGGATGCCCCGCCATCCGCGCGTTCTGAGTGACGGACAACAAAAACGAGTTTTTGCGCAGAAGCAACGGGCGGCAGACACAACGCAACAAGAGTCACCACAATGCTGGCACGGAAAAATTTTCGAATCATCGAGAAATTCTGCTCCATATTCGGGAGGACATCAAGGTAGCAGCTCTCATTATCCACGGTGCATCCCCCCGATTACCGCCATCGCCATGGGAATCCGAACCTGTCCTGAATGGCATTACGTTAAGGGTGTGAGCCCTGAAAGGGCGCTGCAGATCAGCCCAGGGTGAAGCCCTGGGATCAGGCGTGACGAATTGAGAACAGCCCTGAAAGGGCGAAGCCGCCTGCGCCGCCCTTACAGGGCTGATGCCTTGCTCTACGTCAGTTCCCAGGGCTTGCGCCCTGGGCTTTGCTGCTGGACCCTTTCAGGGTCCCAATTGAAATCCTTTCGAGCCTGTCCTCCTATCCAAGGTGCAATCTCTTGCCGATCAGTGGACCATCCGTGAGGGACTTCGTATACAATAAGCGCGAAAAGCAGCCTGTTACCGGCTTTGCACGACTCGATCGGAGGGGTTAATGAGAAGATCTGGAGTGTTTCTCTTTATCTGTTGTGCTGTCTTTGCAGCTCTGGCTATTATGCCCGTGACCGGCATTTCAGGACCAACCGCATTCCCGGAAATGGCGGCCGGCCTTATGGATCAAAGCCAGGAGTATGAATACAAGGTCCTGGCGACCAACCGTACATCCACGCTGGAAAAGGAGCTGAATATGGCGGCCGACGCCGGGTATTGTTTTGAAGCTATCATGGGCGGCGGGACCGCATTCGGCGGTTCTGAATCGGTTGCCGTCATGAGCAGGCCGATAGGCAAGGAAGCCAAGCCGCGTTTTCAATACAAACTGCTGGCCACGACCAGGACCTCCACCATGCAGAAAGAGCTGCAACAGGCCGGGGATGCCGGGTTTGTCTATCGAGATCAGACGGTTTTCAAGACGACCTTCGGCGGCAAGGAGGTGGCGGTCATCCTGGAGCGCAATGTCGTAGCACCCATCCAGCATCATGAGTACAAGCTGCTTGCGACCTCGCGAACCTCGACCATGGAGAAGGAATTGAAAGAGGCAGGATCGGCCGGGTACGAGTTCGTCGGCATGAGTGTCGGCGAGACATCTATCGGCGGTCAGGAGGTTATCTGCATTCTCCGGAGGCTGGTGAAAAAATGAAGGCCGAATTCCTGCGCGTTAGGGAGGGAAGGTTATGACACAAGCGAAGACATGGCGGCAGAGGATACCGGGGCTTCTGGACCTGCATCGGCGGCAACGTATCGCGCGAAAGAAGCTGATTATGCAGTGCGGCCTCTCAGTTTTCATGGTTTCCCTTTCCTTCTGTTGCCCGCGTATTCTCCTCGCTCAGCAGGCGACCATCCCCAACCCGCAATTCAGCGAGGTGCGCGCGACGATCCTGGAGGCCGTGAAGGGCGGCAGGGTGCCCTCCATGTCGGTCGCCGTTGCCAAAGGCGGACGCATCATCTGGGAGGAATCCTTCGAGGAACAATCATGACGGCACGGGAACGACTGAATGCCGCTCTCAGCCACCGGCAACCGGACTGCCTTTGCGTCGATTTCGGCGCCTGCATGCAGGCAGGCATGGGCGCGGGCGCGGTGCACCGGCTGCGCCAGGCCGTACTTGGCGCAGCGGAGTATCGCGTCAAGATCATCGAGCCGTACCAGATGCTCGGCGAGATCGACGAGGAACTGCGGCGCAGCCTCGGTCTGGACGTCATCGGCATCCATTCGCCGAATACCATGTTCGGCTTCCAGTGCGAAGGATGGAAGCCGTTCACTATGACCGATGGCACGCCCGTGCTAGTTCCGGATAAGTTCAACGTCACCCCCGGCAAGGATGGCGGCTGGCTGATCTACCCCGAAGGCGATACCAGCGTGCCGCCCAGCGCGTATATGCCCGCGGCGAGTTATTTCTTCGACTCGCTGAACCGCCAGCAACTTCTCGACGAAACGAAACTCGATCCGGCCGACAACTGCGAAGAATTCGGAGTACTGCGCGAGGACGAGATCGGGCACTTCACCCGGCAGACGCGGTGGTTTTACGAGAACACCGACTACGGCATATACCTGACGCTGCCGGGCATGGGATTCGGCGACATCGCGACCGTCCCCGTGCCGTGGATGAAGAATCCAAAGGGCATTCGCGGGGTGCAGGAGTGGTATATGGCCACCGTTTCCCAGCGTGACTACATCCGGAGAGTGTTCGAGCGCCAGTGCGAAGTGGCGTTGCAGAACATCGATCTGCTGGCGGCGGCCCTGGGAGACCGCGTGCAGGTAGCATTCGTTACGGGCACTGACTTCGGGACGCAGCGCGGCCTGTTCTGTTCCGTGCAAACCTATCGCGAACTATACAAACCCTTTCACCTTGCGGTGAACACGCGGATTCACGAGCTGACACGATGGAAGACGTTCATCCACAGTTGCGGTGCGGTTTACCCCCTGATTCCGGAATTCATCACAGCCGGATTCGACGTGCTGAATCCGGTGCAGTGTTCCGCCAAAGGTATGGACCCGCGCACGCTCAAGCGCGAGTTCGGCAGGGATATCGTCTTCTGGGGCGGCGGTGTCGATACGCAGAAAACCCTGCCCTTCGGCACCCCGGAGGAAGTCTACCGGGAGGTGCGCGAGCGCATTGAAATCTTCAACGACGGCGGCGGCTTTGTGTTCAGCAGCATACATAACGTTCAGAGCAACGTGCCGCTGGAGAACATCCTCGCGATGTTCCGGGCTGTTAATGACAGCAGGACCATGTGAAGGGGACAAAACGAATGAACGCTGCGAACGGCGCGACGCTGGCCTCAGGAAGTGCCGCCAAATACAACATGGCTTACGTCTGGGCCATCTCACTGGTGGCGGCCATGGGGGGCCTCCTGTTCGGTTACGACTGGGTGGTGATCGGCGGGGCAAAGCCGTTTTTCGAGAAGTACTTTGCATTAGTCAGTGGAGCTCAGGTCGGGTGGGCGAACAGTTGTGCACTGCTCGGTTGCCTGCTCGGATCACTGATCTCCGGTGTGTTGAGCGACCTGTACGGCCGCAAACGGCTGTTGCTGACATCGGCTGTGTTGTTTACCGCCTCATCCATCCTGACCGGCTGGGCCCCCGCGTTTTTCTGGTTTATCGTCTGGCGGATCATCGGCGGGGTTGCCATCGGCATGGCTTCCAACCTCTCACCGATGTACATCGCCGAGGTGGCGCCGGCGCACGTGCGCGGCCGATTGGTGGCGCTCAACCAGCTTACCATCGTGATCGGCATTCTGGTCGCACAGGTGGTCAACTGGCTGATTGCTAATCCGGTGCCGGACGGGGCTACGGCAGGAATGATCCGCGAGTCCTGGAACGGACAATTCGGCTGGCGATGGATGTTCACGGCAGTTGCCGTCCCCTCACTGGTTTTCTTTTGCAGCGCACTGTTTGTGCCGGAGAGCCCCCGCTGGCTGGTGAAGAACGGCCGCCGCCAGGCCGCGCAGAAGATTCTGGCGCGCATTGGCGGCGAACTGCACGGCGCGGCCGAGGTCCGCGACATCGAGCGGACGCTGGCCGGCGAGGAATTGCAGCACGTCCGCTTTCAGGCTCTGCTGGAGCCGAAGATGATCCAGGTCCTGCTCGTGGGGATCACGCTGGCAGTTCTCCAGCAGTGGAGCGGGATCAACGTGATTTTCAACTACGCGGAAGAGGTCTTTCGGGCCGCGGGCTATGGCGTGAGTTCCATCCTTTTCAACATCGTCATCACCGGCCTGGTGAATGTGCTGTTCACGGTCGTCGCCATCCGCACCGTGGATCGATTCGGGCGGCGGGCGTTGATGCTTATCGGCTGCGCAGGCATCGGCATCTTCCACACGCTGATCGGCTTCGCGTACCAGTTTCAGTTGAAGGGATTGATCGTGGTGATTCCCGTCCTGGCTACGATCGCATGCTACGCGTTCTCGCTGGCTCCGGTGACCTGGGTGCTGATTGCCGAGATCTTCCCCAACCGCATCCGGGGTGCCGCGGTGTCGGTTGCGGTCTCTGCATTGTGGATTGCCTGCTTTATCCTTACGTACACTTTTCCCCTGCTCCATGCGGCGCTGGGAGCGGCATGGACCTTCTGGCTCTACGCCGCCATTTGCGCGGGCGGCTTCATCTTTATCCACCGGCGCGTGCCGGAGACCAAGGGGAAGACCCTGGAACAGATCGAAAGGGAATTGGAGGCCTGATGCGCCAGTGCATAAGGCAAGTATCAGGCCGAGACGAATCGAATACTGACATCGCTGATCCTGAATCTGAATGTAGAAATGAGCTGGTCAATGGTTCCAAGCTGAAAACCGAAGGCTGATTGCCTGCGGGATTCACTGGTTTCTGTCGCGAAACTCCCTGTCCGATTTTTGGTGCCGGGTGATTGAACTCACACGTGGGGGCGGGCTTTAGCCCTTAAGCGCTAAGTTAAGTCATTTCGGCATCGCTGACCTG
>CAYGWQ010000349.1:0-5628 GCA_964353465.1 uncultured Acidobacteriota bacterium
GATTGCGCCCGGGATATAGAATGTCCCCCCCGAAAGAGCTCTGCCGGTTTTTTCATCCACGAGAGCGTTGGAAATTGGCAGGCCGAGCGCCTGGCCGAGGCCTGACGAGCTGCCGATCGCCAGGATCGTTCCGCCGTCGGCAAGGAACTGCCGCAGCTGGGGAATCGTCTTTGCCTCAGTGATCGTCCCCAGCTTGTTCCGGTGTTCAGCCGGGATGGACTCCGGGTTCGGTCCGGATGACTCGCGTGCCTGTCCCCCGCCGCGAAGAATTCCGTCTTCGAGAACCAGCACGTCGTACCTGGCGGCGAGGTTCCCTGAGTCGAGAGTTGGCGGATACACCACTTGATAATTGAATCCGTACTGCCCGCAGATCCATTGGACCCACCCCGAGGGCATCGATCCGCCATACACGTCGACAATCCCGACGCGCTGCGGTTTCAATCGAAGCGCCTCTCCCGCCGGTTTTGATGGGACGCTCTCGAAATTCAATCCGAGTTCTGCCGCCAGCTTCTGCAGTAATGAAGCCGTCGAGGATTTGGCTGCGATGTACATGGTGCCGGCCGGATAGGTCTTGCCGCCGGCCGAGACCGGACTCTTCAGCCAGTACACCTCCTCTCCCGCGCTCAGCAGGCGGTTGATGGCGATGAAACTGTCGTTGAGCTGATGGCTCAGCAGGTACCCCGTGCCGCCCGCTCCGGTCAGTTTGCCTGCCGGTGCCTTGGCAAAGCCCTGCAGCTTCTCGAACGGCCCATCGAATCCCTCGAGCACTCGGACAAACTGGACACCCATTTGATAGGCCAGGGTATAGCCCGTCACATCGTAAGGTCTGACGGGCGGCCCTCCGGGATAAGCAAAATCGTCGGGGTAGTCCTGGGGCTCAAACGCATCCACGACATGCGGCCGGAACGCCTGCGCTGTCTTGATCACGTAGGAACCTGCCGGGTATGACTTGCCGGTGACCTGGAATTGCTGTGTCGCCCTGAGAACGGTAATGCCGTTCTTGATCAGGCTGTTCACGAACTTGATTGCCGTCAGGAAATCCGGCTGATCGGCCGGCAGGATGTACCCGCGCGCATCCCGCGCCGCGGGATCGCGCAGCGCTTCGTAATATTTCAGCGGGATGCCTCCCCGGCCGCGCGCCACGTTGTCCTTTGCCAAAGCGGCCTCGATTGCCGCAACCTTGTGGGCCGACATGGTCCAGTGGTCACGGCTCCCCCTCTCGATCGAGTTCCGGCCCATGCGATAGGCATTGAAAAGGAAGTTTTCGCGATGCTCAGAAGCAATGTTCAGGATGGCGCGGTCTGCCGTCAGCAGGTATTCGATCGCCTGCCTGAAATGCCACTTCTGCGGATGGATCGGGAACGGATTGTCATTGCTCGCGACGAGGTTCCTCGGGACAAAGGAGATCTCGGTCGGCGTGGGATTCCCGGTGATTTCCGACAGGATGCCGATCTGGTTGTGAAAGCAGACGGTGCTGCGGACGCCGCCGTTCCACCAGTTCTGATAGCTGGCGAACGACCGGGACACCGCACCCGGCTTTCCCTCGGCCACGAAGCGCGAGTGGATGGCCGCACTTACGAGTTCGGTGCTCGGCGCCAGGAGCGGATCCAGGTTGGGATTCGACGGGTCGCGCATCTGGCCGATGAACAGGACCGTGCCGGCCGGTCCGGCCTGGTGCTGGTTGTACATGATCTGCGGGAACCACTCATGGTAAAGAACGCGCGCAATCGACTCGGACTCGGGCATATTGCAGAGGAGCGACTCGCGGTTGTTGTCGTGGCCGACATACTTCTGATAGAGAACCGGCAGGCCTCCGGTAGACCGTCTGGTCGGATCCTTTTCACGCATGTACCAGTCGGCGACCAGCTCCAGCCCGTCGGGATTCGAAAACGCGGCCAGGAAGATCACGTCATTCAGAATCCGCAGCGTTTCCGGATCATTGCGGGTGAGCATCTGATAGACCATCTCGGTCAGCGACTGCGCATTTGCGACCTCCGTGGCGTGCAACCCGGCATCGATCCACACCACCGCCTTGCCTTCGGCTGCCAGCGCGCGCGCCCGCTCGTCGCTCAACCCGTCGGCAAGAGCCAGGCGCCTGGATATTTCCTTGAAGCGCTCGAGTCGTTTGAGGTTGTCGGGCGAGGTGATGATGCCCATCAGCATGGGCCGCCCTTCGGAGGTCTTCCCGTACTCCACTACTTTCAGCCGATCCGACTCACTGGCCAGTTTGCGCCAGTAGTTGGCGAGCTGCGTGTAGTTGGCGAGCTGGTAGTCATCGCCGATATTGAAACCCAACTCTGCCTTTGGGCTGGTTATGACGCCGCCCGGCTTCTGGGAACCGGCGAGGAAGAGGGCGGAGGCAAGCAGCAGGATGAAAAAAGCGAAGCATTTCCTGGGCATGGATGGCTCCTCTGGAAACCGGGAATTGCGGTACCTGCCCCAGTAATCCTATGGCAACGCGCTGCAGCCCGGGAGCAAAAGCACCCGACTCCGGTTAGTTAATCGAAATCCCAATTGGTGATCATTTCGTGCATGCGGTTCCAGTCCCTGAGGCTGCAGGTTTTCAGGTACTGTTTGGCGGCATGGCGCACTCTGCGCTTGTGCAGGATGATGGTCTCACGCACAGTCTTCTGTTTCATGGCCACACATCTGGGCTTGCAGCCACATCCCACCGATTTTAAACGCAGCGGACCGCTCATCATAGGAAGGACTCCAGCATTAACAACCATTTGTATCGCATTTTGGTCCACAGGCGCAAGCTGCAAGTGCGAGGGACTGTGATTCAGACAGTAGAAGATAGCCGAGCAGGTACGAAGATGTGTACTAGGGGGTGATTTTGCCTACCGGGGCCAGGTAAATCGCAAATTCTTCCTCGCCATCCAGGCGCAGCAGCTCATCGACTTTCTGCTGGTCATAGGCGGCGATTGCGCAGGTCCCGGCATGAATTGCTTCGCAGGCAAGATACAGGTTCTGGCAAACGTGACCGGCATCGAGGGCGATGACTTTGTGCGCTGCCGGTCCATAGCGCCACTCCATGCGGTACGGCACAGCGGTCCATAGGAAGGTGACAGCCGCTCTGCCGGCAAAAGCCTGGCCGAAGACGGCCTCGGTCAGCTTGCCCGCAAGGCAGTCGTCGGCGAATTCAAGGAGGAGCTGATGGGAGAGGGGCAGATAGCGGTAGACACCCTGAGCCAGATTCGAGATCCGGAGCACGGCAAGGTAGGTTTCCAGCGCATGTCGGCAGCCGGCCGAAGGCACTGTCCGAAAAGCGTGGCCGGCGGCAACCTTGCCCCGCAATCCTTGCGTCGCCCAGAGGAGAAAGGAAAGTTCCTCCAGTGACAGCGGCTCCCGGCTGTACGACCGCCGGCTTTGACGATTGCCAATTGCCGCTGCCAGGTCCTGGGAGTCGAGGTTTGGCCACTGACCCGGGCGGATGAGGTCAATTCGCGCCGCATCCGGCGGATACGGCTTCTGAATGGGAGGGGCTGGGATCCCCTGGTTCTGATCCGTCCGGGAAAAATCCACCTGCTTGCGGATATTGTCCTTCAGAAACTCACGGTGCTGCGCCAACAGGTCCATAGCTGTTACCCGGGGTCACCTCCATAAGAGTCGGAGCATTCATCAACTAATCCACTCTGAAGCTGTGAAAAAATTGGGGACTGTCCCAAGCGCCCCGTTTCAGAAACCCAATTACCAGCACTCTAGCCGGGCGCGGGTGGACTGTCCCCGATTTTTTCACAGCTTCTTTGCCTCGAAGTCTCTGAATTAGGGTCCGCAGGACAGGCGCCCGGTCTGAATCGGGATGGAGCTTCAGAAATTCTTCCAGCTCCATGATCGCCGATGAAGGATTCTGCTGCCGCGCGTAGATTTCAGCCAGCACCAGCTGCGGGTAGGAAAAGTGTGCCGGATCCAGAGCCTTCGATTTTTTCAGCTCGACTTCCGCCATGTCGAACCGACCCAGGAAAAAGTACGATTGACCGAGTTGGGCGTGCGCCAGAGCATCTTCGGGCTTGGCCTGCACCGCGAGCAGGTTGTACTGCAGTGACTCCTGCGCCTTGCCCGCCGAAAGCAAAGCCCCGCCCAGGTTTACCAGAGGCGCATAGTCGTCCGGCTCCTGTTCGAGTGCCTGGCGAAAATAGCTTGCCGCCTCATCATACTTCCTCGCCTGATAGGCAATCGTTCCGAGGTTATTCAGCGCCGCTGAAAACTGGGGAGCAAGCTCCACCGCCTTCTTGAGATGAGCAATAGCGCCAGGCGTGTCATTCCGCGCCAGGCAGTCTTGAGCCTTGCGATATTCTGTTTTGGCGCTGCTGGAAATACTGAGTGCGACAGCCGAAATGGTCTTGGCTGTCGTATCCGGCTTGCTGTCGAAAGTGAGGTTGAGGGTAACTCTCCCTTGGGAGTCTGCAAAGCTGGGTCCTATCTCGATCGTCCGGGTCATCTCGCCGATGAGCGGGACAGCGACTATCAGGGAGTATATCCCTGGGCGCAGGTTCTTGAATTTGTAACTCCCGTCGAGGTCAGCCAGGGTGCGTACGTTGAACGGGGTCAGCGCACTCTGCAAAAAAAGCACCAGCTGGGTGTTGCGAAACGGCTTGCCGTCGCTCTTTACGACCTTGCCGGCGAGCTGAAACAAACGCTCCGCACCTGCCCGGGCAGGCGCTGCTGACAGAAGCATCAGCAGAGCAAAGCAGGCTGTCATCCTTGTCCGCATGACCACCTTCCCTTTGACCCGAGGGTAGCCCCCTCGAGCATTCAAATGCAATAGATTAGTGTCTGTGGCGAAATGATATCCGAGGCCTTGCGGCAAAGCCCGGGAGGGGCCGGAAGATAGCGGCCGGGGCGCAAGCCCCCGGATAGGGTGGCGCGTCGAATGAGCCTCGGCAGGGGCGCGAGATCTTTGTTCACGGCCCTTTTCTGTCGCCCCTCCGGGGCTTTACACTGATTTCGGGCCTAACCCCGGGCTTGCGCCCTGATTTTTGTACACAAGTTCGAGCATCCATCTGCTTCGCCCCTTCAGGGCTTTTTCCTTCTTCCGGTCGATACCCAGGGCTCACGCCCTGGGCTCTGCTGCTTCACCCCTTCGAGGTTTCAAGGAATAGACGAATCCTCCATTGGAATCATGCTTTACATTGACCGGCGTTTAGCCCTGAAGGGCGTACGCTTTCTTCCGCCCGTATTCTTTTGCGGATGTTTTCGATCCACATCCCATGATTTTTCACATTTCCACAGACATTCACAAAGAGAAAGAAGCAAAGAGAAAGCTACTACTACTGGTTTCTTTTTTATGCCCAACGGTGTCGCAACTTGGATCATACAAAGGGCGAAGCAGGAACTCTCCGTGCTATTCATTATCGTTCCCCGATTTGTGTATAACGATCAGAGCTTGCGCCCCGTGGCTATTCTCTTTCCGCCCCTGCGGGGCTGGACTGAAGGTCGGAGCAGGTTTCGCGACTGAAACCGGAGTAAGATCCGGCGCGCTTGATTCATTGGAGTTGCTGTTGCTGCGCGGTTCCGAGTGCCGCTTTTCACCTGTCATTTTCTCCGCGCTGAAAGGCTCCGGCCTGTGCGAGAATGGCACGTTAACAGAAATCACTGCTGAGCGCTAATCCTGGAATGGAGGAGATC
>CAYGWQ010000350.1:0-5626 GCA_964353465.1 uncultured Acidobacteriota bacterium
TGGACCAGCCTGTCAAGGCCGTAACCGATGAACTGGGGCGTTTCCGGATGCCGGGCTTGCACGCGGGGTCATATTCCCTGGAGATTGTCGTTCCGGGCTTTCAGGACTGGAAGCGGACAGGCATTGCAGTGACCGCAGGCAGCGATCTCGCCTTTGACATTGTCCTCCAACTCGCCGAAGCCGGTCGCGACATTCACAGAATGGAGGATCTCCCCACCCTCTGGAGGAGTGTCGATGCGGTTGTGTATCTCCGGATTCAAGAGTCATTGGGCGCCAGGCTGCTGCACACCGAGGGTCATTGCGTGACGGTTTGCACTGAGCACAAGGTCGCGGTTTTTGAGGTGTTCCGGCGCTACCGAGGCGAGCCCCGGGAATTCGCCATGAACTTTCTGCAAAAATCGGCCGGCACATGGAGAAGCGAGCAAGGGAGCATCGCGGGGCCTGAGATTCCATGCAAGCCTGGCGAAGAATTCGTGGCTTTTCTGACATGGAACGATGCCGCACATGCCTTTATGGACACGATTCTCGTCCCGGTGCGGGACGGGCAGGTGCGGCACTCGTCCATCGAGGAACTTCAGAAAAGCATGGCGCTGGAAGCTTTCCTCAAGATATTGAGAGCCATGATGGAATAAGACCATCCGGGGGCCTCTGTGCAGTAATTCATCTTGCTTCCAAATCATGACCGGTTCGATGTAGTCTGAAAGAGAAGCGAAGCAGGCATCAAATGAGTGATGATCCTGCCGGCATCTCCCGGCAAGGAGGCGCTGAGGTGGAGGCATTTCAGTTGTTGGAGACGGTAATCGCCACAGCGGATATCCCCGCCTACGGGATAGTGGCGGGCGATGTGGGCACGATCGCGGATGTGTACACCCAGGGATCCCTGGCATACGAGGTTGAATTTTCCAGTGCGGATGGTTCGACGCGCACGTCGGCCCCGCTTGCTCCCGAGCAGCTGCGAAAACCGACACAAGCGGATGTTCTGACTACCCGGCAGGCGTCCTTGCCAGGTTGAGAAGGGGTTCGCCACGGATGGCATGGAATCTCTGCGCAGCGCTTTCTGATTTAGCTGGTTTCTGTCGCGAAATCCGTTATTTATAGAGAGCAACATAAATAATGCAACATAAAGCCACCACGAAAAGCCTACAAACCCAGCTTAAGACGGGGGGGTGTTGCATTACTTTTACGGCTCTCAATAAATCGAAGCACCGATTCGGCGGCGTGGACTTCGACCTGGACTTCGACGTGGTCTTGGACAATCCTGTCCGCGATAAACTTTTGCAAACGTGACATTTAGCAGATTTCCATCCGTTCTTGCCGCGTCCACGTCCACGTCTAGGTCAAGGTCCAGGACGGATCATTATGGAGTTTTGCGATAGAAACCAGCTAAATGCATTTTCTGACGAATCTCTGCAATCCGTGGCCGGTTGGCTATCGGATCGCGGGGACAGCCTCCGATGTGCGCAGCACCGGGTATAAGGGTGGCTGCTGGGCCAACACATCCTCCATCAGGCCCCAGGCTGCCAGACAGTCTTCAGAGCGCGGCTCGAGCAGCATCAAGACGAGCCGTCCCAGCGGCTGGTCCACAGGGACCATGAGAGTCCCGGCCGGCACGTTCAGCTCGGCGGGTTCCCATTTCCCTGTCAGCGTCCTCGCCCTGTGTCCTTCATACTCCCGCTCCACCTGAGTGGACGACTCGATCCGGAACTGTTCGCCCTTAATCGCCAGCGCCTGATCCAGTTTGCTGAAGGTTATGCCGTGCACTTCCAGACGATCCTGCGCAAAGCGCAGCGCCGGCACGAAGTAGACCCGCGGTGCAATGGTGGTCTCGCTCGCCTCAAACGAAATGTACTGATACATCTTCTCGGGCCTGCGCACATCGAGACGGCGCCGCATCATCTGTCCCGTGTACGGATTTTTTTCCGTCGTTAATTCGGTCAGCAGAATCTCCACCTGTTCGGCGGACTTCACTGCCCTGCCGCGCAACCCGACCTCCCGGCCGACAATAGACTGGCGATCGGCATCGGAGGTGGCTTGGATGATCTCCGCGCTGTGCATTTGCGCATAATTGCAGATTTCTTCCACGAAACGGCGCGCTGCCTTGATGCGATCCTGGAACGGGAGATAGCTGAAGGTCTCGCTTAAAATCCCGAGCCGGTTGCGCAAGCCGACCATGTTGACCCCGTAACGAGCGGTGGGTTCCGTGGTGGTAAAGGCACGTTCCGCTGGAGCTCCGCTCCGCCCACCCGGTACATCACCCCGGCCGCCCGTCACATCCCCTCGGCCGCCCGCCACATTGCCCCTGGCTCCGGCGGCAGCGCCCTGTCCGCCGGGAATGCCGCCACGGCCTCCCGGCATCCCGCCTCCACGGCCGCCGCCCCCAAAACCACCGTAATAGTAATAGTCCATGTCGTCCTTGGCCTTGATCGCCTTCGTCACCGCCGGCAGCAAGCCGTTGCGCAGGACATCCACCACGCCGGCAGCGGTCGCCGGATGCAGCGGTGGCGCATAGGTGATCTGGTAGGCATGCGCGGAACCGTCCGTGGTGTGCAGATCCACTACAATATGGGGATCATAGCGGGACATCATTAGTGCGAATGCGCGCGTCTCGGGCGCGTCAAGCTTCATGAAATCCCGGTTGAGGTCATAATTCTGCGCGTTCGGGCGTTGTCCCATGCCACCGATGGGACCATTCTGCGATGGGCGGTTGGTCAAGCTGATTCTTTCATTGCCGTCGGCGTTGAAGATGGGATTGATCAGCAGAACCACGGAATCAAACCAGCCTGCGTGCCGCCCGAGTGCGATGTCCCGCATTATCTCGAGACACGCTTCTTTGCCTTCCACCTCCCCGGCATGGATATTGCCCTGAACATAGATGCGCGTCTTGCCCGTTGCCTTGACGGCCTCCGGGCTGGCATCCTTGGCGCCGATCACGGCCAAGGGCAGCGCGCGCCCTTCAAAGGTATAGCCGTACGTGGTCAGGTGAACACGCGGCGATCCCGCAGACACCGCCTTCATAAACTGGATTACGTCATCGTAACGGCTGGTCTCGACATAGTTGGTGCGTTCGGGGCGTGTCTTAAGCGCACGCAGGGAAGATGCGCCCGCGGGCGCCGCCGTCTTGCCGGCGGTTTGAGCACCCACCGGGCCGCCGCACAATGCCGACAGCACGAGAAGGATAACGAGTCTGGTAAAAGCAATTGCGATCGAATGTATCGAGTTCATGAATCCCCCTTTGAGCTGCCTGCTATTTGCCGGTTTTTGTTACCAGGTACCGCTTGAGGTCCATGCTGGGAGCCTGTTTCATCAGTTCCTCGACCTCCTGCACGGTTTTGGGAACACCTCCGGTGATTACCAGGTGGCCGTTCCCGGTTACGACAACATCATCCTCAATCCGAATGCCAAAGCCCTCTTCGGGAAGGTAGAGACCGGGCTCGATGGTGATGACCATGCCTGTCTCCAGCTTTCCGAGCCCGCCTACATCGTGCACCTGTAGCCCCACCGAGTGGCTCAATCCGTGAGTGTAGTACTTCCGCAGCCCGCCCGCATCTTTGATCAGTCCGAGCTTGATCAGGCCCTGCGAGAGAATGTCGTTTACCCTTCTGTTGATATCGCCCATGTCCACGCCGGGCGCCACCATCTCGATGGCCGCCTGGTTTGCCTGCAGGACGATTTCATAGACGTCGCGCTGGCGCTTCGTGAAGGTGCCATTGATCGGAATGGTGCGTGTGATGTCAGCGGTGTACATCTGGTGCTCCGCCCCGACATCAAGCACGACGAGATCCCCATCCTTGGTCTGGCGCGTATTCTCGCTCCAATGGAGGATACACGAGTTCGGCCCCGAACCCACGATCGTGGAGAAACCCGGCCGGCGCGCGCCATTGAATGAGAAGACGTGCTCGATGATCGACTGGATCTGATATTCGTACAGGCCCGGGTCCGCAGTGCGCATCGCCTCTTTGAGCGCTTCGGCTGTAATAGCGGCCGCCGTCTTTAGAGTCTCGATCTCGGCCGGAGACTTGCTGCGCCGCAGCGTCGCGATCAGACTGGCAGCCGGCTTGACTGCAAAGGCGGCTCCGCGGTCGCGCGCCCTCTTGAGCAGCTCTTCGTCCGCGGTCAGCGGCTCGTCCAGGTTGCGCGAGCGCTGATAATCGAAATACAGGATCGGCGCAGCACTGAGGAGAACGCGATCCAGGTATGTCTGAAACTCGGCCGGCCGCCGCACGGTCGCGAAGCCCGGCTTTTCGGGGAGTGCCTGTGTCTCGCCGGGACCGGAGCCCGCCGGAGACCAAAAGAGGATTTCGCGGAACCCTGCCGCCATTCCGCCGGAACCGCGCGGTGCCGCGGTTGCGGCGCCATCCGCATACAGCAGCAGGGAAGTGGTAGGCTCGTTGATGCCTGTCAGATAGTAGAGATTATTCTCCTGGCGGTACGGGCCTTCATCGGACCGCTCACTGCTCCTGAGAATCAGTACGCTGTTCGGTTCCATCTTCGAGCGCACCGCCTGCCGTCGCTTCTGATATTCTTCAGGCGATTGCGCAGCCGCTGAAGCCGTCAACGCACACAGTATCAGGATTACAAACGCTATGAATCTCCGAGCGGCAGCCGTCATGTTCCACCTCCTGGGGGCCGGCGCGGCAGAGTTTCGTGATGTCGCCTTTCCAACCACAGCCCGGCCGCTCCGACGTTCAACAGGGCAAGTGTCGGCCATCATAGCGAGGACCCTGGTTCAGGTCGAGAGAATTCAGGTTTCCGGCTGGGAGTTTTGCTGCGAGCCGGGATCGTGATCCGAAAGCGCTGTTATTTCTCTCCCCGGGTGCCGGTAGCGGAGAGCTCGAATTGGACCTGCTTGCGAAACGCGAGTGGATTGGCGATGTCTTTGAACGGCTCCTGCGTCCCGCCCGTACCCGTGACAATGATGGTCCCGTAGTTGAAGATCCGGCCGGGGATACTCTGATCGACACCAACAGTTTCGATCTTGGCGAGCACGAGTTCGAGGGTGTGCCGGTGAATCAGGCCGACTTTGAAAATCACCCGTTTGTCGGTGACTGCGAACTCGGATGTGGCGTAGCGGATGAACCGGGGAAGGACAACCACGATTGCGAGAACGAGCAATATGGCGCCCGTAATGATCGCTGCCTGCCGGTTCTCAAAATAGAGGTCGATCAATACTGCTGCGAGAACACCCAGAACCGCGAGCGCGGCAGCAGGCAGAAAGATGATTTTGTGAAGCTTGGCGCGATAGACGACTTCTTCGCCCTGCAGCAGGTTTTTATCAACGTAGCTCATGAGCGCTCCTTTTCAACGGATCACAGCCCAAAGGACATGCTTGACGCACTTCGGTGACGGCCGTTCGGCAGCTTGGAAGTGTAAGAATAGCTCCATTGGCCCGATTACCGCTACCGGAAACCGCTGCAGCGAACAGCAGCATCGCAGGGACAGTGGGCGCCGGCTGCCAGACGGCGTTCTACCTACACCCCCCCCCGCATCACCCCTGACCCCGTCCGGCGGCCGGGGCCTACTTGCGCGCCAGGATTTTTAATGTCATCGCATTCCGGCAAAAAAGCGATGCATAATCGCGGTTTGAGGGATATATTGGCGTTACTTGCCGGTTTAACATGCCGCCGGT
>CAYGWQ010000351.1:0-5602 GCA_964353465.1 uncultured Acidobacteriota bacterium
GAGGGGCGGAAAGACAATAGCCGGGGGCGCAAGCCCCCGGATAGGATGTTGCATTTAAGGAGCCCCGGCAGGGGCGAAAGATCTTTATTCGCAACCACTATCTGTCGCCCCTTCGGGGCTTGGCGCTGATTTCGCGCCTAACCCCGGGCTTGCGCCCGGGGCTATTATCTTGTCGCCCCTTCGGGGCCGCGCTGCGAGGACTCGAGGGGAGTTTCGCGACAGATACTAATTAAGGACGGGGGAGGACGGCGGCAAACAGTTCCACGGGTGTTTTTTTCCGTGTTCTTCCGTGTCCAAAAATGGTGAGGTCAACGGGAGGTCTCTTTATCCACGCGGATGTAGGCGCTGCCCCAGGCGGCGATTTCCAGCTCGCCGTTGATCCGGGCGCCGCGGCGACCGGCGCTGTCGCTGCGCACCATGGCAACGCCGGCCGCCTTGCCCCATTTCAGCACGGCCCGCTGCGCCGCCCCTGTCGGATTGTACAGGTACACCAGCCAGGCATCGCCGCCCGCCATGGGCTTGAGCGACACTACCTGGACCTCCGCCGGCCGGACCTGAAACAGGGATGCCGCCGGCGGTACGCCCGGGTCGGCGAGCATCGCGATCAGCGGTTCCCGGGATTCCCTCCCGAGGCGCGCGGCTTGCTCCGGCCGGAACGCGGCATGCGGCACAATCGCAAACCGGAACGCCGAGAGCCCTTCCTGGTCGGCCTTGTAGTTCGTGTGCCAGTAGTTGTTCATCAGGTAGGAATAAATCGTCGACGACGACCGGGCGGCTTCCGCCCACGGCTGCTCGGCGGTGATCGTGCCGATTTCAATCAACGGCGCATCCGCCGAGGTCCAGGTAACCCCATAGGCGCCATTGGAAACATCCACCCAGCTCTGCACCGAGAAAAAATTCTTGCAGGCGCCGCGCAGCTGATCCGCTTCGGGCCGCACGATGCCGCTCGCCACATCGTAGCGCAGCTGCCCGCCCGGAACGTTGAACGGAAATGCGATGTGCACCCCCTCCTTGGTGCGCACTGCCAGCTTGTCGATGTGATGGATAATGTCCACGCGCGGGCTGCCGTCGAACACGCGGTACTCCGCCGCATATTTTCTGCAGCCCGGCGCATCGGCCTCGACCAGCAGGGAAGCGACCAGGCGGCCGTTTTCCTTGACCTTCACCCGCACCTTGGCCAGTGTGCGCGCATCCTTCGGATCTTTCCCCGGCACATACAGATATTGATTCAGCCCGGGCCCCTTCGACAGGTCGGCAAGCTCGATCCGCGGTTCTCCCCACGCAAGGCTCTGGATGGCTCCCGATTTCGGGCTGACGGACAGCGAGAGCAGCGCATTCTCGAGGCTCGCGGCCGCGGCCCGGCAATTGCCGCGGTCGAGCGCTTTCCCCGGCCTGACGAGCAGCCGCCTGGCGCCCAGCGGAGGCACATGCTCCGCCAGCACCGCGAGCTCGCCCGTCGTCAGCCGCTGGGACGGGACCGGGTTCCCCTTGTCATCGACCACGAGATCGCCGGCAGCGCTCAGAGCAGGCGGCAGCAGGACCAGGTCCGTGCGCGGCCAGGAGTGGGTATTGAAGACATCAACCGCGGTCTCGCTCCGCGGCTTGGGGGGCCCCTGCGGCTGCAGCCGCGCCAGCAGCTCGTGCGACATGCTGTCGGCATCGAGGGCGAACTGCCGCTTGATCCGCCACTGCTCCCTGACACCGGGCAGGTCGGGCGCCTCGACGCTGTTGTGCGCGCCCCAGGTGTGCTCGTCGTAGAGTACCACGTTTTTCCAAGCCGCATAGTACTCCGGGCCGGGATAGGACGCCGGCGCGCACATCGCCCAGAGCGCCTCCCCCTGGATCAGCCGGTCCGCCGCCCGCCGGTTCAAAGCGGTCTCCAATGCCGTCGATGCGGCTCCGTCCTCCCAGTAGGGAGTGAAATCGCCCTTGATCACCGGCAGGCTCGAGCCGTGGCGCCTTTCGAGTTCCGCGAACATCTGCGCGTGCGTCCCGATGACGAGCCGCGGCGTGGCATAACGCTCGTTCCATTTGCGCACAAAGTCCGGGAGGTTCGGGTCCGGCGGCCCGTTGTCGCCGCCGATCGTGTAGGGCAGCTGCAGCACCTCGTAGGGGTAAGCCGTGTCGTTCAGCTTCCTCATGAGCTTCAGCACCTTCTCCTCGCCGAGCCTGGTCAGGTCGCCTTCATGGAAGCTGGCATAGCTCGCCCCCGCCACCCACATCAGCACCCTCTCCTCGCCCGACTGCGAGGCCCAGTAGAATGGCTTGTCGCCCCATTCCCGCAGCGTGTGGCCGATCCGGTCGCCGGAATTGGGCGCACTGGCGAAATACTTGACGCCGCTGCGCGCCAGCGCCGGCACAATGCCCCAGGTGAAGCCGGGAATGTCCGAGACCAGCGCCGTGGTGATCGGCTGGGCATGCTCCTCGGCGAAACGTTCCGCATACTCGGTGAAGTGGCTCATCTCGGCCGCACTGGCAAGCCCCGTCAGCACATTCGCATACAGGGCATTCAGCCCCAGGCTCCCCTCGCGTACCGCCTGGATGACTTCCCGGCGCTTCTGCTCGGAGGTTTGCGCCAGGTAGCTGTCCAGCGGCCACATCACCTCCATGTTCCACTTGAAACGGGCTTCGTACGGGTAGTCCCGGGTCTGCCTGATCAGCCGCAGTGCCTCGTCCAGGTTCTCCCACTGTTTTTTTTCGATGACAGGCTGGATGTCCGTGTAGCCGATGTCGTTGTGGGAATAGCAGAGCAGGTAGACTTCCCGCCACTTCACCAGGGGCACGGTTAAGGAGGTCCTGCCGGCCGCCTCGCCGTTGATGCTGAACACGACCGGGATCTCGCTCTGCGTCTCCAGCGCCGGGATGGGCAGATAGAGGATGTTGGCGCCGACAGCCAGCGGCTGCCTGATCGGGGCCATCCCCGCCGCACTGACCTCGATGCTCCGGCCTTCCTGCAGGTTGTCGCAACTCAGCCGCAACAGCTGCTTCATGCGGTCGCCGTCCTTCATGAGCGCCGGTTCGGCGCGCACGGCGGGCGTGAACCGGAACGGGTACTGCAGGGTCATATACCAGTCGAGGCTCCCCGCATTCTCTCCCTGCACCTGCAGCGTCAGCGGCGCGCCAGGCTTGGCGGCGCTCCTGGGGAGCTTCAGGTACATGTAGCCGAACAGGTCCCCGGCGCGGTCCGCCATCACCGCTTCAAAAGACAGCTCGGCGCCCAGTTTGCCGGGCACCTGCCATTTCCAGGCATGCGCATCCTTTAAGTTCTGGAACGTGAACCAGCGATCCCCGTTGATGTGTAAGTCGAATCTGTGGCTCTCCTTGCCCGGCCATCCCTCCCGCTCGAGTCCGGCCAGCCAAACCAGCCGGTAGAAATCTCCTTCCACCGCGGCAGGAAGCGGGTCCGTTTCCCACGTGATCGAGGGGGCTTCCTTGTTGGCCCTGACAAGCAGCGCCGAGTCGGCGTCCGGATGGGAAGAATGGTAGGCGAGAATCTGCCCGGCGATGGTTTTGCGGTAACCGTTTATGTAGCTGGCGCCGGCCTGGCTCCCGGTGAGGTTGATCTCGATGCGATTGGTCTCCTTCCTGCGGGCACAGGCGGCCGGCGGCAAGACTGCGCCGAAGAGGATCAGGATCCAAATCCGTGCTGCCCGGCTTCTCATGCAAACCCTCCCTGGAGAAAACCACGAAATACACCAAATACACGAAACAAAGCAATTCCAATTTAGGGGACACGGAAGAACACGGAAGAACACGGATAGGACGAGCCGGTTGCCCCACCCCAAGGGCCAGCGCTTCGCGCTACAACGGCATGGTTCGAGTCCGCGGGAAAGCGCGCTCCATTTGCGTTTGGATGGCATCTATGGATCGGGCGCGCCTTCCCACGGACTCGAACCACGCCGTTGGCCGGAGGAGGCGCCCTTGGGGTGGGGCAACCGGCTCGTCCGGACCGCACGCAGGTTGTGATCCGTGTTTATCCGTGTTCTTCCGTGTCCTATTAAAGGGTAAGCGGGGAGAGCTGGCCCTTGGGGTGGGGCAACCGGCTCGTCCAAGTTGCCCGCTTGTTTTTATCCGTGTTTATCCGTGTTCTTCCGTGTCCCATTGTTTTTTCCCGTGTCCCCTCATTTAGGCTGAAATAAACGCATCGCTGCCGACACTATATTCCTGAACATCAGGGGTGGCGCCGGATGCGGGACAACAGTGCAGGGAAGGCGGGATTCTCGCTCATCGAGACGCTGATCGCCTTGATTGTGCTAACCTTCGGCCTGCTGGCCGCGGGCCAGCTGATCTTTATCGCCGCAAGCTCTGCGTCCCTCGCCCGCTCCAAAGGAAGCGCCGCTGTTGTCGCCCAGGACAAGATCCATGCCCTCAGCGACCTCTACAGCCGCAACCCTGACAACCCGGTCCTCACCCCAGGCGACCACGGACCCGAACACGTGCAGGTCGTCGCCCCGGCCACGAACACCGTCCTGAACCGCTTTCGCATCTCCTGGTCGGTAGCCCCGGTCCCCGACCCCCGCGCCGGCAAAGCGATCAAGGCCAGGCTGGTGACGGTCACCGTCACTCCCGCCGATGAGCATGGTGCGCCGCACTACCGCCCCGCACTCAACAAGACCGTCACGGTTTCGGCCGTCTTCAGCGCGAGGATCTCCTTATGAAAACCGCAGCCGTGCAGGGCTTCAGCCTGGTCGAGTTCCTGATCGCCGCGCTCATCACGCTCGTCCTGGCCGGCTCGGTATTCGGCCTCATGAGCCGGCTGCAGCGCACCGCCGGCTATCAGACGGAAGTTCAGGGAGTGCTGGAAGGCGTCATGATTGGCATGGAGACTATAGAACGCATTCTCCTGCAAGCCGGGAATGACCCGCACCAGGCCGGTTTCCCCGGGCTTGCCATCGCCGGGCCGGCCGAGGTGCGGGTCCGCGCCGATCTCACCGGGTCTGCACACGGTTCCCCCGACCAGGGGGATCCCGATGGCGACACCGATGATTCAGGGGAGGATGTGACGATCCGCTACAACGCGAACACCCGTTCGCTCGAGGTGGTCCCGCAGGGCGGCATACCTCAGCCGGTCGCGAGCAATATTTCGGATTTCGCGCTGCAGTATTTCGACAATGCCGGCGCGGAGACGACCGCCGGCGATGACGTCCGCACAGTACGTATCACGCTAGCCGGCATAAGCCCGCTGGCCGATCCGCAGACGGGCCGCGCCTTCAGCCTGCGACTCAGCGGATCCGTCAGCCTGGCCACCCGCCAATAACGCAGGTCAGGTCGTCGATAACAAACCGGCAGGACGCGAAAAATCTGGAAAGATTCGGAACTGCCTCTCATGCGCCGAGGCGCACCCTGTGACGCATGAAAATCGTCTTCGACGGGGCTCTTCATGGTGGAGGAATGGTGTGCCGAGCCCGTCAATTCTGCTAATTTCTGAATGGGCACGAAGCACTATTCGTGGCCAAGGGCTTTAGCCCGTCAACACTCCAAGCAAGATCCCCTAAACGGACGGGCTAAAGCCCTTAAGCGCTAAGTTAAGTCATTTCGGCATCGCTTACCTGGACTTGGACTTCGACGTGGACTGAGCCTGGGTGTCTTCCGAATCGATGTT
>CAYGWQ010000352.1:0-5556 GCA_964353465.1 uncultured Acidobacteriota bacterium
ACCTTCGGCGCTTGTTCCCATTGCCTGGACACCCCGGCCTCACGGCCGGGGCTATTGTCTGCCGCCTCTTCGAGGCTCCTATCCTCCATGGCTCTGCGGTGCACTTTGGCTTTGGCTGCGGCTAAGCTGCGCCGTGTATTTCGTGGTTTACAGAGGTTTGTGCTTGCCAAACCGGGAATCCCAGAACACTATAATCGGGCATCGGGGAGAAGATGCGATGGACAACGGGAAATTTGCCGGTGCGGGAGGAACGCCGGGTGGAGCCTGGCAGTTCTTTATCGGTCTGATCATGGCCGGCGTGGGGGCGTACCTGCTGCTGAACCAGGTCGAGGTGACGACGTCCTGGTGGCATTTCTGGGGCATCAACGCGTTCGGGCTGAGCCTGCTGCCGATGCTGCTGGGAATCGGGATCCTGTTTTTCAACGGTAAATCTGCGCTGGGGTGGATCCTCACCCTGCTCGGATTCGCCATCATCATTGCGGGCATCCTGATGAACATGGACATCTACTTCCGGCGCACCAGCCTGTACAACACACTGGTCATGCTGATCCTGCTGGCTGCGGGCCTCGGCCTCATCGCGAAATCTCTCCAGCCGCAAAAACGCGCGCAAGAATGAAATCTCGGGGAACCGCTACGTGTACGAATTGAGGATAACCGTCAAAAAAGTGATGGGGGAGTGCACCGCCAATCCTCCCATGAAGCCGGGCGACTATTTCACCGTGAATGACGGGGACATACAAATTCCGGATGGCGGCTATATTTGCATGTGGGCCCTGCAAAGCCTGATGCCCCTGATCACGGCCAAAGAGCGGGAGATTGCGGAAGAGAAAGACGAAGACTGGATGTGGCGTGTCCATCACGTCCAGTGCCCTGACCCGAAGGGGCGCGTGATTTTCAGGATCGAGCGTGTGGGCAAGGCAAGAAGAAATTCCGGGAGCAGTGCGGAAGCCCGGGCCGCGGCCGGCCCAGTTGTGGAGGCAGGCCCGGAGCCCTCGGCAGGGGGAATCAAGGATCTGCGGCTCGAGGTGGAATCGGTCGATGGTCATTGCACATCCCGGATGAAACAGGGCGATCATTGTACGCTGCGCGGCGGCAGGCTTTACATTCCTGCCGGACGTTGCATCTGCCTCTACGCGCTCCAGGCCGCCATGCCGCTCTTGCCTGCCAAGCAACGCGCCCTGCAGGAGGGGGACTGGTTGAAGGATGAGTGCCGGGTGCTCTGCCCGGATCCGGCGGGCAACGTGATCCTACGCATCGAGCCTGTGGCATGACGCGAATATGATCCATTGTGAAATCAAAACCTGTGTCGGTTGCCGAATGTGTGAGGTGGCCTGCAGCTCGCATCACTCCGGGGCGGTTTCGCCCGCATTGTCACGCATTCGTGTCGCCAAACTCGAGGAAGCGGGCCTCGATCTGGCCGTTGCCTGTTTGAGTTGCGCTGAAAAGACGTGCCTGGAGTGTCCTACCGAGGCTCTGTCCGCCGCCGGCACGGGGCCGATCCTTTTGCACGAAGAGCTTTGCGGCGGCTGCAAAGTCTGTGTGGATTTGTGCCCGATCGGTGCGGTCGGCTTCCATGGCGGGCTGCCGCTCTTCTGTGACCTATGCGGCGGTGCGACTGCCTGCGTGAGCGCCTGCCCCAGCGGCGCGCTCTCCTATCGGGAAGACCGCGTACCGATTTCCTTAGAGAGCTTCCGGCTTTCCATCGGGAATCCCAGCCACAAGCGTGCGATCTATGCGCGTGCTCGCGGGGAGTCGCTGCGGGAGAGCTGGAAAAAGGGCGCGAGGGTTGACTCATGACGATCTACTCCGGCAGTTGCCTGCGTGTCAACCTGACGGATCAGGAGATCTGCCGGACAAGCACGCCTGACCATGGGATCGGCGGCAGGACCTGGAACAGTATTACCCTGCTCCAGGAGCTGAAGCCCGGCGTAGATCCGCTCGGGCCCGACAACATCCTGTGCATTGCTGTGGGGCCGCTTACCGGGAGTGAATTCATCGCCTCCTGCCGGTTCATTGCCAGCGCCAAGAGCCCGTTGACCGGCTATCTGGGGGATTCAGGGGCACGGGGATTTTTCGCCCCCGAGCTGCGTTGGGCCGGCCATGACCAGATCGTCTTTACCGGCGCATCCGGCCGGTGGGTCTATCTGTGGATCGACAACCATACGGCCGAGCTCCGCGATGCCTCGCACTTGGCCGGGCTGGACATCACAGAAACCACGACCCGGCTGCGCAGCGAATTGCATGACCCCGATCTGCAAGTCGCCGCTATCGGGCCGGCCGGGGAGAATCTCGTCCGCTACGCCATCATCTCATGCAACCTCGCGCGCGCCGCCGGCAGGACGGGCATGGGCGCGGTGATGGGGTCCAAGAAACTCAAAGCCATCGTCGTGCACGGCGATACGCCGGTCAAACCGGCCGATCCCGAACGGTTCAAAAAAGCGTGCGCGCAGTTTCAGGCGAACATCGAAGGGCACCGCGAGTTCGCCGCCCGCCGCCTGTACGGAACGACCCGCATCATGGACTCCCTGGCCAGGATGGGGGTCCTGCCCGCCTACCACTACCGCAGCGCTCTCTTCGAGGACCTCGAAAAGGTCAATGCCGAAGCGCTGCGCAGAGGCCACGTGGTAAAAGCCAAATCCTGCTATAACTGCAATGTTCACTGCTCCCGTTACAACTACACGCGCTACAGCGAAGGCGAAGGCCCGGAGTACGAGGCGCAGGCGGCCTTCACCGTCAAATGCGGCAACTCCGACCTCGAGCTGGCCGTCGGCGTTTCCAACCTGGTGAACCGCCTCGGGCTCGACTGCATCAGCACCGGCGAGATCATCGCCTGGCTCATGGAGTGCCGGCACGAAGGGGTGATCTCCGATAAGGATATCGATGGCATCGATCTCTCGTGGGGCTCGCGCGCCGCGCTGTTGCAGCTTCCCGAGCTGATCGCGCGCCGGCAGGGCATCGGCGATCTGCTTGCCCAAGGCACGCGGCGCGCCGCCGCGGAATTCGGCGAAGGAGCGCGGAAACTCACAGCGGAGGTGAAAGGCCTCGAGCTTTTTTCCGCCGACCCGCGCGGCATCAAGGGATACGCCTTGATGAATGCGGTCAACTCGCGCGGCGGCGATCATTACCGCGGCGAGCCCATGATCGAGCTGACGGGAGATGAAGAGCTGGCGCTGCGGCGCGTGGGACACCGCGAAGCGGCGCATCGCTTGCAGGACAAAGGGAAAGGCGCCCTGGTCAATTATGCCGAGCACCTGGGGCTTCTCTCCGACAGCATCACCGTTTGCAAGAACATCTCCTGCTGCATGGATGCCGTGGATTTCGATCTGGCCGCCGATGCCTACTCCGGGCTGCTCGGCCGTGATATTCCGGCCCGTGACCTCTGGGAGGCCTGCTCGCGCGTCAGCCAGGTCGAACGGGACTTCAACCTGCGCGAGGGACTTCTCCCTGAGGAGGACACTCTTCCTTCCCGCTTCATTGGCCATGCCATCCCGGACGGTCCGGCAAAAGGGACCACAATCGATATCCAACGACTGGTCAACGACTACTACAAAGAAAAAGGATGGAAGTAAGGACCGCCGCCACGAATGAAGCGCGGCCCAGCATAGCCGCAGCCAAAACTAAAGTTGATCTCAGAGCCGCGGAGAAGACAAGCCTCGAAGAGGCGGCAGACAATAGCCCCGGCCGTGAGGCCGGGGTGTTTGGACAATTGGAATGAGCGCCGAAGGTGCGGCACAAGACATCTGTGCCGGTCCTTCGGACCTCCATTCTTTGTCTCACTCGACCCCGCCCTCACGGGCGGGGCTATTTACTGCCGGCGCTTCGCGCCTCTCCGCTCCGCGTTTCGGTGGTGATGCACCTCTCCTTCGTGCAATTGATTTGCCGGGAAGTCGTATACAGCCGATCACAGGGTCGCATGAAAGGTGCCGTGAACAAAAGCAAGTTCGAAGATAAGGAAGCGGGGCTGAAGCGAGAGCTTTCGGTGCGGCTGCTCAGCATGATCGCCATCGGGCAATCGATCGGGACCGGGCTCTTTCTGGGCAGCGGGATTTCGGTCCAGATGGCGGGGCCCGGCGTCATTGTCTCCTACATCATCGGCGGCCTGATCACCTATTTCGTGATGCTGGCGTTATCGGAAATGGCGACGGCCCACCCGATGGCCGGGTCGTTCGGCGCCTATGCGGAGCACTACCTGGGCCCGTGGGCCGGACTGGTGACCCGTTACACATACAGCGCGGCACAGATCATCGCCATCGGCGGCCAGATCGTTGCCGCAGCCATCTACTGCCGGTACTGGCTGCCGGATGTGCCTTCCTGGATCTGGATCGTCGGGTTTTCCGTGGTTCTTCTCGCGGTAAACATCCTGAATGTCGGCAGCTTCGGGGAATTCGAGTACTGGTTCTCGCTGATCAAGGTCCTGGCAATCTGTTTCCTGCTGGTTTTTGGGGTAGTGATTTTCGGCGGCATCGGCATGCCGCGCCGGGGCCTGGAAGCCTACACCGCCTATGACGGATTTTTCCCTCACGGCGTTGGGGGCGTCTGGGCGGCGGTCACGATGGCGGTGTTCAGCTTTTACGGGCTGGAAGCCGCGGCGGTCGGCTCGGGAGAGGCCCGGGATCCCGAGAAGACCGTGCCCCGCGCCTTGCGGCGCATCATGGCGAGGCTTGCCCTCTTCTATGTCGGCAGCATGACCATCCTTGTGGGAATCGTCCCCTGGAATCAAACCGGCATTAGCGAAAGCCCCTTCGTCCTGGTCTACCAGAAAATCGGCATACCCGGCGCTGCTGCCCTGATGAACTTTGTGGTGCTGACGGCGGCGCTCTCCAGCATCAACACCAATCTGTATACCGCCTCGCGCATGCTTTTTTCGCTCGCCCGGTCGGGCCAGGCCCCGGCCCTGCTGGGACGACTTTCCGGCCGCGGTGTCCCGCGGAATGCTGTCTTGATCTCAGGCGCCGGGCTGGGGATTGCCGCTTTGACCTATCAGTTCTTCGCTGACACGGCCTACGTTTACATGCTCGGCATATCGCTTTTCGGCGCCATCTTCTGCTGGCTGATCATTCTCGCCACGCACGTCCGTTTTCGCCGGACGGGTGCGCCTTACGGTTCCATCGCGGGCATCTGCATGCTGCTCGGCGTGCTCGTCACCATGGCTTATCTGCCCCAGATGCGCATCGCTTGCCTGGCCGGCATCCCCTGGCTGCTCGGCATATCTCTGATATATTATCTCAAGTCCCCCGCACGGCTTCGTGATCGCCCCCTAGAGTAATAAGCAGAAAAGGCATACGGATCCGGAGTTAACCATAAGGGGTATCTGGGATTCATAAACTGGCCGAGCCGGCAAACTTGAGCCGCGTAGGGGCGGAGCAGGAACAGTGCTGTCCAAATCAGCTGCGATCCTGGAGTGCGGCACCTGATTCCATGGATGTTGCCCCGGATTTCAGCGCTGAACGGAGACAAAGTTCCCGTTGGGACACGGATGTCGCAGTCTCGGCCGAAGGCCTTGGAGTGCGGCGCTTCAGCCTGAACCTTATACGGAACCGGGTACGGATATTCGTG
>CAYGWQ010000353.1:0-5517 GCA_964353465.1 uncultured Acidobacteriota bacterium
AATACCGACCGGTTATCGAATTACTTCATTGCCGGCGGATGAGTATCGATGCCCGCCAGACCTCCGATAACATTGATCAGTGAAGAATCTGTAGGCACAACGATTTTGGAATTGTTGGTGAGCGATGTTTCTACCGCCTGTAGTTGCCGAAGCAGTTGCGCATTACCTTTGAAATAAAGGTCGGCCGCTTCATTCACGAGCTTAATTGCCTGAGCTTCACCATCAGCCACCAGTACCTTAGCCTGCCTCTGACCTTCAGCTTGCAGGATTGCGGCCTGCCTTTGTCCCTCAGCCACCTTGATAGCAGCGCGTCTTTCGCCGTCTGCCTGAGTTTCACGAGCCGTCGCAAAGTCAATCGCAGCAATCTTTTCGTTACTGGCTTTAACCACTTTGTTCATTGTCTCTTGGACGTCAGTAGGAGGATTGATTTCCTTGAGTTCGGTACGGACAATCTCAAGCCCCCAGCTCTTGGTCTCCGTGGAAAGGTTAGTATACAGTGCGCTATTGATTTTGCCGCGCTCGCTGTTGGCATCCTTTAATGTCATAGTACCGATGATGTTTCTTAGTGTTGTTCTCGCCAGAGCCACGATCTGCGTCCTATAGTTGAACACATTATACTGGGATGCTTTAACATCCTCTTCAGCAGAACGTACTTTAAAGTAAACCTGGGCATCAACCTGGGCATTCAGACTATCGCTGGTGATAATTTCTTGCAGTCCGGCGTCTATCATATTTTCTGTAATATTTACGCGAACCAGGTGCTCGATAAACGGGATCAGAAAGATAATACCCGGGCTAGCAAAACGGTTGTATTTGCCAAACTGTTCGATTAAACCTCGACTGGTCGGCCTGACGGTGCGAATGGATTGCCCTAGCAGCAAGATAACAAGGACTACAGCGGCGAATATGATAATGATAGCAGTACCTGACATGGTAAACTCCCTCCAATTAAAATATTGTTTAACTTTTGCAGGATTATTTCCTGTATCAATTATAATACTCGTCTATTAGGAAATTTTCAACTAATAGATGGAACCAGACCCCGTAGGCGTAATCGAGCCAGCCGTTCTGGCACATGGGCGGTTCCTCCGCCCCTGAAGTTTCGCCAGCCACCACATATTTCAGGGAAGGCGCAAGATATTCATGCTTGGGGTATAGCGGGTTGGAATGAGAATCGCAGCTCGTGGGCGGAGATGATACCATACCCCCCCGGGGGGGAGGTCCGAGGGTCGCAACCCCACCCTGCTTGGGTATGGGACCCGAACCACATTTGTGCAAGGGCAAAATTTTCAGCGCCCATTCCGCACGCCGATGATCGAGCCGAGCAGGATCGCACCGGTCAACCAGATCACCCTCATTCCCAAAGCCCTGCTTTGTTGGTGGAAAGCGTGTGTGAATGTCCTATCTGGCAAGATCGCTTGGGGGTAAGATCGGTCTGTGCTCGACCCTTGGTTCTAGAGCAATTGCAGAAGACTGGCGATACACCATATCGGAAGCTGAGCCACCCCTCGGAGCCGAGACCCGATCCCAAGAATGCAGCTTGTTTCGACTATGCGCCGGCGAGCCGATTGCCGCCGTGCGCGTGCAATTGAAATCCTACGCCCTCGTCGAAACGCAGGACATGGTGCTCGACCGCGTCCGCATCATCATCAACGAAATGCAGAAACGGGTGCTGTCGAAGGAAGATTTGATGGAGTGAATTGCCGAAAAATTCGTGGCATTTGTCGCCGCGCGCATTGGGCTTGCGCATTGATGTCATTTGATATATTGACCCGTTGCAGGATAATCAACGTTAGATGACCGAGCGTTCTGAACACGTTCGCAAAAATGAAAGGAAAATAAAAGTATGAACCGAGTCACATTAATTGCTCAAAAACTCACCCTTGGAATCGTCGTGGCCACCTGCTGCTTCGTCATCAGCGGCTGCATCTATGATGTTCCCATCACTTCCAAAGCCACACGCAAGGTTGATGCCAGACTCCTTGGCAACTGGACCTCCAAGGACGGGAAGGACAAGATAAAGGTGGTGAAACTGGACGACTCCAATTATATCATTTACAGTGACGGGGATTTGTATCGCGCCTATCATTCGGACGTGGCCGACACCCCGTTTGTCAGCGTACAGAAACTTGAATCGGACAAACCCCAGTATGCTTATTGGACCTGGAAATTGTCTGATAATGGCACACTGAATTTGCGCAATGTCAGCGACAAGGTCGTTCCGGATGACACCAAGGACTCGGCCAGCGTGCAAAAGCTCCTGAAAAAGAACCTGCAAAATCCGGCGCTCTTTGGGGATGAAATCCAAATGACCAAGGACAAGTAGTCGGCCATCTAACATTTAGATAGGCTGCAATTCTCACGGCTTCGCCGGCGCGGGCGCGGGCAATTCATCCGGCGCCTTCACCGTCGGCAATTCTCCGGATTTGACGCGCCGCCGCAGAACAAGTTGATCGATCGGAACTCGAAGGAGCCCGAGGACCGGAAAAAGTTCTTGCGCTGGCTGGCAGCGATGGCCGTGGCCTTCCGAGCCCCCCAGGCGATCGTGGTGGCACGGGTGCACGAGGTAGCGTGGTCGGCGAAGCAGGATGGCGTGGATTGGAAGGACCTGTACGAGCTGGTGAAGCTAAACCAAAGCAGCCGCTACCCCCAGCCTCCGAGCGAGGACCTCGTGGACCCCGAGCGATAGACTGAGGCGGAGGAGGGCCGCATGACATTCCGCAGCAGGATATTGCTATTGACCTTTCGTTTGAATCGGGATTAGACTCTGCTCACATCCAAGCTCCTATCGCATGGCAAGGTTCCCGCTCTGGATCACTTGCTCAACTTGATGCCCCCGCTCACGCTCCGCTGACTGAAATGATTCGCTGAAGGGCATTGGCAGGCAGTGCGTAGCTTTTTGTCGGTTCTCTTCCATCACAATTTCGAAATTTTGAAGGAGCAATCTATGAAACGAACTGTTATTGCAGTCGCCTTGATAGCATTGCTTTTCGCGGTTGCCGCACAGGCGCAAGCCCCAGCCCCAAAGCCTGGACCGGAGTATAAGGCCTACGATGTATGGATTGGAGACTGGCAATATGAGGGAACAAGCATGGCCAGCCCGCTCGGGCCGGCGGGGAAATTCTCTGGGAAGCAGACCGTGCGGTGGGTATTGAATGGTTTTTTTGTTGAATTCCACTCGGAAGAGAAAGGGCCGCAGGGCAATGTGGAGGTCATCGAGCTGGATTGGTACGACGCTTCAACCAAGAGTTACCCCTTCCAATCATACGCGAACAACGGCGACATGTTCACTGCAGCAGGCACCGTAAGCGGCAATGTCTGGAAAAATTCGGGAACTTTGACTCATAGCGGAGTTAAATACCATTTCCGGAATGTCATCACAATGGCGGTCGATGGGATGAACGTGACGTGGAGGGGTGAGATATCCCCAGATGGGAAGACCTGGCAGGCCCTTAATGAAGGGAAAGCCACCAAGATCAAGAAATAGCTGGTCGGTGTCAGCGCGGCCTTCTCTCAGGCCGCTGCAGCTCCTACGCACGTGTGCAGAGGGTGTTCGCTAAGAGAGATGATCCCGACCTTGGGACATTAATCCCGACTTGGGACAGGCATCCACGCCGGGACATTAACCCTCTTTCGGCGGACCGCTATTTCCTTCCGCTGAGGCCATGATCGAGAGCTGCCCAGGCACCATCATGGCGAGCGTGCCGGCCAGCAGCGCGGTGGCCATAACAGGGAGCCAACCAGGTTTTCTCCCGCCCAATGCCAGGGAAGAGACCGGCGAGGTCACCATAGGAATCCGCAGAGAGCATCACGGTGCAGAATCTCGTCCCCGGCATGGAAATCCTCGATGGCGCTGCCGCTCGTTCAGTTCCTTCTTTACCTGATCGCAGCATTGACGGTCGTGCAGCCGAAATCGCAGTGGTTCCGAAGATCCGGTGGATGTCAACCTGATTGGGCTGCGGAGCCCGTGAGGCTCACGCTCATCCTTGCGGCAACGCTTTCCTTTTCCTGAAAAAGCCGCTTCCTCGTATAATGGCCCCACCACAAAGCATCACACCCTGATTTGCCGTACCGGAGGCCCGAATGCCCGAGATCGGCCAGACCATTTCGCACTACCGGATCACTGAAAAGCTGGGGCAAGGAGGGATGGGCGTGGTCTACAAGGCCGAAGACCTCAAGCTCAAGCGTACGGTCGCGCTCAAATTCTTGCCCGAGCATCTTGCCGCCGACAACTTGGCGCTGGAGCGTTTCCGGCGCGAAGCATACGCGGCTTCGGCATTGAATCATCCTCACATCTGCACAATCCACGACATAGACGAATCCGCAGGCCTGCATATCATAGCGATGGAACTGCTCGAAGGCCAGACTCTGCGCGAGCGTATTGCCGGCAAGCCAGTCAAGATCGAAGAGTTACTGGACTTGGCGATACAGATCGCCGATGCCCTCGATGCCGCTCACAGCAAGGGCATCATCCATCGCGATATCAAGCCCGCCAACGTCTTTGTCACGCAGCACGGCCAGGCTAAGCTCCTCGATTTACAGATGGATCCCAATAATCTATCGCTGCTGGTCGGATCAACTTTTTTAGGGAAAATCGACTTCGGTCTCGCGAATGAAGAGGGTGAAGATGGCGTGGATCAGGAGGCCGATCCCCCAGGGGATGAGGATAAAGTGGAAAAAGACGGTCTCCGGGAAGACGAAGAAGTTGTAGAAAAAGATCATGCCGTTAATCAGGATAAATCCGAGCAGATGGGCAGCGAAGCCCCAGCGGGCGACCGCTCGGCGGCTTTCCAAATGGAGGAGTTTCACCAGGAGGAAGTATCCAAGCACAACCAGCAGGCCGGTCAGAATGACGATTGCGATCATCGAGGTGAGAGTAAAATATCTGGCAATCATGGGTTATTTCCCTTCGGTTTGGGCCAGGCTAGCGAACTGAGCCTGGATTTCGGGATCCTGATATAAAAGGATGTTGCGTTTGACAAAACGGCGGAGCAGCTCGCGTCCGGTGGGGGTGAGCTGAAAGTACCGCCGGTTGGGGCCGATTTCAGAAACCTGCCATTGGGTCTGGACCAGGCCCAGATCTTCGAAGCGCTTCAAAGCGCGATAAATCGAGCGCTCATCCGCGCTCAGGCTGGCCCGGCTGACCTGGATCAGCTCAGTGCTGACCTCATAGGCATACATGGGCCGCCTGTCCAGCATGAGAAGAAGCCAGAAGGTGAGCAGGCCTTTCTTATAATTGCCTTCCCACTGTTCGAGCAGCTCGTTCAGGCGGATTTCGTTGAGTGGGCGAACCTTCTGTACTACTGTACCTTTGGTCATATAGGTGTACCATAGCGCGGAATTTTTCGGGTGTCAAGAGGGGATCAGTGATAATTTATCGACCAGTTTGCACTTCAATCGAGGCAAAAACATTCACTGCCGCCACTGGTCTATACGGAAATAGGGGGAAATAGGGGACGCTCTTAACCGGCCAATCCGCCTTTATTGATAGCAGTCCAAAGCTGATTTCCTTCTTCA
>CAYGWQ010000354.1:0-5504 GCA_964353465.1 uncultured Acidobacteriota bacterium
CACCATCCTCGGAATCCTGCATAACCTGTGGAAACCGGTGCCGGGACGCATCAAGGATTATATTGCCATCCCGCGTCCCAACCTGTATCAGTCGTTGCACACCTCGGTGATCGGCAAGAACGGCCAGCCGTTCGAGATTCAGATCCGGACCCAGGAAATGCACCGTATCGCGGAGAATGGCATCGCAGCTCACTGGAAATATAAGGAAGGGAAATCGGGTATTGTCGAGGGAGAGGAGCAGTTCCGCTGGTTGCGGCAGTTGATCGATTCGCAGAACGAGATCAGCGATCCACGCGAGTTCATCAGCAGCCTCAAGGTGGATCTCTACCCGGACGAAGTCTACTGCTTCACCCCGATGGGTGAGGTCATCACCTTGCCCCGCGATGCCACGCCGGTTGATTTTGCCTACGCGATCCACACCGAAGTCGGGCATCATTGCGTCGGGGCCAAGGTCAACAGCCGAATCGTCCCGCTGCGCCACAAGCTGCGGAATGGGGAGATTGTGGAAATCCTTACTGCCAAGGAAGCCGGGCCGAACCGGGACTGGTTATCGTTCGTCAAGACCTCCCGCGCGCGCAATCGCATCCGGCACTGGGTCAACCAGAAGGAAAGGGAAGATGCAGCCGAGTTGGGAAGAAAACTGCTCGAGAAGCAGGCCAGAAGGTTCAAAACCAGCTGGAAAAAGGTTCTGACGATGGTGGAACTTCCGGCTGTGTTGGCAAACCATGGGATTCAAAGAACGGAAGATCTCTACCCTGCGGTCGGCTTCGGCAAGATTGCGCCCCGGCAGATCATGGCGGCCCTGTTCCCTGATCTCGCTCCTCCCGCTGACAGCCAGGCCAAGCCATCCGCCATCGCCTCGGTGGTCAATAAGGTCCTGGGCAGGGGCGACACGCCGATCACGGTCAAGGGACAGGGCGGACTTCTGGTCTACCGCGCCAAGTGCTGCAATCCAATCCGGGGCGACGATATCGTCGGTTACATCACACGCGGCAAGGGCATATCCGTTCACACGACCAACTGCCACAACCTGGCAAGTTTCATAGGTTCGGACCGGATGACGGATGTGGAGTGGATCGATGTATCGGGCGATGAGGTCTTCAGCGTCAGGCTGGCCATGACCATTGAAGACCGCCAGGGAATACTCGCCGAAATTACATCCGCGGTGTCGAATCTCAAAACCAATATCCGTGAGTCGCGCTCAACCACGAAGGAAGACGGCAAAGGTACCGTGGACCTGACGGTTGAAATCAACGACGTCCGACACCTGCAAAAAATCATCAAAGTTCTCAAAACCATCCGCGGGATAGAGGATGTAACCAGGGTATCCCGGATTCCTTAAAGGGCAGGCTGTACAAGCCCGGCAGGAGGATCTAACCGCCGGCCGTCGACGGCAACTGCAATCGGAGACCTTATGCGAGAAATCATCGAGACAAGGAACGCCCCGGCTCCAATAGGGCCCTATTCACAGGCCATTCGCGTCAACGGATTTATCTTTGTGTCCGGACAGATTCCGCTGGATCCCGCTACCGGGCTGGCAGTGCCCGGCGACATCGTCGATCAGACGCGCCAGGTGATGAATAATCTGGCTGCGATTCTGGAATCTGCAGGAAGCGGATTGGCCAAGATCGTGAAAACCACAGTCTTTTTGGCTGACCTGGATCATTTCCCCCGTTTCAATCAGGTGTATGGGGAATTTCTCGGGGAGGCAAAACCCGCCCGGGCGACCGTTCAGGTGTCGCGATTGCCCAGAGAGGCTCTGCTTCAAGTGGATGCGATTGCCCTGGGCTAGGCCTTTTGGATCTTTCCGGAGCGGAGACATCGGGTGCAGACGCGGACGCGCTTGACGGATCCTTTTTCCACGATCCGGACGCTTTGCAGGTTCGGATAGAACTTCCGTGAGCGCACGTTGTGAGCGTGGGATATGGTGTGCCCGAAAACCGGCGTCTTGGCGCAAACATAACAGTGCATTGGCATAATCTTCTCCGCTCAAAAACGCGTCATGTTAGCAGGCATGGCCCGGAGAGTCAACAAGCATTGGTGTCAGATCTGCAGACAGCTGGCAGCCTATTCTGTTTTCTTTGAGGTCTACGAGGTCTTTGTGGTTCAATCGAAATCCGCTGCTCTGCGCGCTCAACAAAGGTCTTCGCCTCCATCGACGCCGATAACGTTCCCTGTCATCCAGCTCGTGCGGCATGAGGCAAGCGCAACCAGAGCTTCCGCGATATCTTCGGGGGTCGTCAGGCGGTTTCCCGGATTGGCCGCGCGGGCCTGCGCGAAAATCCGCTCATGACCCGGAATCTTGCGAGCCGCCGGTGTGTCGGCGACTCCTGCGCGCACCGCATTGGCGCTGATGCCATACGGCGCCAGCTCAAAAGCCAACTGACGGACATGGGATTCCAGGGCCGCCTTGGCGGCCGAAACGGCCCCATAGCTCTCCCAGACACGATGACCTCCAGCGCTGGTCATAGCGAAGACTTTTGCCCCTCGCTGCAACAGCCCTGCCGCGAACAGGTCCTGAACCCAGTAGACCAGGCTGTGCGCCATCACGTCGAGCGTCATGTTCATATCGGCGAATTTCAGCATGTTTTCGCTCGAGGCGGCGATGAAGGGCTTTAGGGTGCCAAACGCCAGGGAGTGCAACAGAACATCGATTCCGGGACTGCCCGGCGTTGCGGCCGTTTCCTGCTGACATGCACGGATTACCTCGGCGCGCCGGGCAGAATCGGCAGCGTTCACGTTGAAGAACAACGCTTTGCAACCCATGCTTTGGATCTCGGAGACCAGGCGCTCGGCATTCGGCAGCGTAGTGCGACGGTCCAGGTGAACGCCGAAAATGTGGCAGCCGCTGCGCGCCCAGGCCAGACTCGCAGCGGCGCCAAAACCGCTGGAGGCGCCGAGGATGAGGGCCCATTTTTCTTTGGATGAGCGAGAAACGTCCACTCCCACCTCCCTGCCCTTGGGCAAAGAAGCAAATATTATGGAGCGTAGTGAACGAATGCAACCGGATTGCGCCGGCATGCGCAGAATCGAATGGTCGCTCCGCTCCGTATGAGGGTATAATGCGCATTCTAGAAGAGCTACTGTGAACAGCGTCGAATCGGAGACCCTGAAGCAGGATTTATGGCTCAAGGAACCGCTCGCCCAGTTAGATACAGTGAGCGCCACTGGAGACAATTTTTGGCCGGGGGGTATGATCATGGAATTATCCGGAATAGGAATCGTCGGTGTGGTCGGGTCGGGTACCATGGGGAACGGCATCGCTCAGGCGTTTGCACAATCGGGCTACCTGGTGCACCTGTCCGACATTCGCCAGGATTTGCTTGACCGAGGGATGAAAGCAATTGAAAAGAGCCTCGAACGGTTTGTCCAGAAGGGGAGCATCACAGTGCAGGATCGTAATGCTGCCATCAGCCGAATCTCCCCCACAGTCGGATTAGGGGAGTTCGCCGCCTGCGGCCTCGTTGTGGAAGCCGTCAACGAAAATCTGGCAATCAAGACAGCGGTATTTCAGGAGCTGGATCGGCTCTGCGCTCCGGAGACGATCCTGGCCAGCAATACTTCCTCAATCTCCATTACCAAGCTGGCGGCCGTAACCAAACGGCCCGATCGTTTCATCGGCATGCACTTCATGAATCCTGTGCCGCTCATGAAGCTGCTCGAGGTGATCCGGGGGCTGGAGACTTCCGATGCCACTTGCCGCAAGATCATGGATCTGGCCCCCACGCTGGGGAAGACAGCGGTAGAGGTGCAGGATTATCCCGGCTTCGTTTCCAACCGCGTCCTCCTCCCCATGATCAATGAGGCCGTTTATGCCTTGATGGAAGGGGTAAGCTCGCGCGAGGCGATCGACACCGTAATGAAGCTGGGAATGAATCATCCCATGGGGCCGCTGACACTGGCGGATTTCATCGGCCTCGATGTATGCCTGGACATCCTCCGGGTGCTCCACGAAGGGTTGGGCGACCCGAAGTACCGGCCCTGCCCGCTGCTGATCAAAATGGTGGATGCCGGCCTCCTGGGACGAAAAACGGGCCGCGGATTCTACGATTATCGCGAAAAGGAAGGAAAGAAATAATGGCGGATGAGCGCAGCAGCAAGAACAAGGCAATTGAGATGGCCTTGACCCAGATCGAGAAGCAGTTTGGCAAGGGCTCCATTATGCGCCTGGGGGACCGTAGCGATCCCTCCGGCGTGAGGTCGATCTCCACGGGCGCCATTTCCCTGGACGCCGCCCTTGGCGTCGGCGGCTTCCCTAAAGGACGCGTAGTGGAGATCTTCGGGCCTGAGTCCAGCGGCAAGACAACTCTGGCTCTCCACGCCATTGCTCAGTCGCAAAAGGTAGGCGGATCGGCTGCTTTTATCGACGCCGAGCACGCCATGGATGCCAGTTATGCCAAGATGCTGGGGGTAAACACCGACGAACTCCTGGTGTCGCAGCCTGACAGCGGAGAGCAGGCACTGGAGATCGCCGAAGTTCTCGTGCGGAGCGGCGCAATAGATATCCTGGTCGTCGATTCCGTCGCCGCACTTGTTCCCAAGGCTGAGCTGGAAGGCGAAATGGGCGATTCGCTCCCCGGATTGCAGGCCCGCTTGATGTCTCAGGCCTTGCGCAAGCTGACCGCAATCGTTTCAAAGTCCGATACCTGCCTCATTTTCATTAATCAGATGAGGGAAAAGATCGGCGTGATGTTCGGCAATCCTGAAACCACCACCGGTGGGCGCGCACTCAAATTCTACGCCTCGATTCGCGTCGATATCCGGCGGATAGGATCGATCAAGGAGGGGGATCTGGTGATCGGCAGCCGGACCCGGGCCAAGGTTGTCAAAAACAAGTGCGCTCCACCGTTCCGCGAGGCCGAATTCGACATCCTCTACAATCAAGGGATATCCTATGAGGGTGACCTGATTGACCTTGCAGTGGACCGGAAGCTGGTTGAGAAGAGCGGTTCATGGTTTTCGTATAAAAACGAGCGTCTGGGGCAGGGGAGGGAAGCCGCCAAGCAGTTTCTGCGCGAACATCGGGACATTACCCTGGAACTGGATGGCAAGCTGCGGCAGATTCTCGGCCTGGTGAAGCCGGATCCAGCTGCAAATGCAGTTAAGGCAAAATAGGAGCCTGTCTATAACTACGAAATACAAGAAATACACGAAAACGTGCCGGCGACAAGCAGAGGATCGCCAGCTCTTCTGCTCCCCCCCCCGGGGCCTTATGCCCTGATTCATGCATTTCGTGTATTGAGTGGTTTATCAAAGCCGCTCAAACGAACACCGGCCATCAGTCGACCTAATCCTGAATTCAAAGGTGTCCCCGGCATCCCATTTGAGTTACAATAGAGCGCGTCGGAGGCGGGCAGGCAATCGCGGTCCTGATCTCAGGATCGAGGAAAGTCCGAACTCCACAGGGCAGTGTGCCTCGTAACGCGAGGGAGGGGCGACCCTACGGAAAGTGCCACAGAAAATATACCGCCCCCTTCACAGGGGGTAAGGGTGAAAAGGTGCGG
>CAYGWQ010000355.1:0-5502 GCA_964353465.1 uncultured Acidobacteriota bacterium
GATCCTACGCCGGTGATGATGCCGGCTCCGGGGGCCTCGTTGTCATACATTCCATAGGCAGCGAGGGAGCTGAATTCGAGGAACGGAGTGTTGCGGTCGAAGAGCAGATCCAGGCGTTCGCGAGCGCTCAGTTTGCCCCGGGACTTATGCTTTTCGTGAGCGGCGGGCGGCCCCCCCTTTTTCACTTCCGCCAGGCGGTGTTTGAACTGCTCTACCTGCGCCTTCAGGGCTGCCGCATTCTCCTGGAACTCTCGGGACTGGGGATTGATCTTGGATTCTATACGGAACATATCAGGGCACAGGAGCTATACATAGGAGACCGATACCACAGCCTATATCGGCACGCACTTATGGCCATAACATAGAATTCCTGCGTCTCCCTGTTTCTGGATCCTGCGGAACTCGAGACGGACACGCTGCCCGATGGCAAGTTTGTCGAGTTCGCAGTCCACAATCTGGGATGTGATCCGAACGCCGCCGTCCAGCTCTATGATGCCCACCGCAAACGGAATCTGATCCGCGAACTGGGAAGGGCCGACGCGAATCACGGTGTAGGTCAGGATATGGCCCTCATCACGGAGCTTCACCGTCTCGAACTGGCGTGATCCGCATTGAGCGCACACGAGACGGGGAGGGAAATACGTCGTGTTGCAGGACATGCACCTCCCTGCCTCCAGACGGTAGCGTTGAGGGATTTCTCTCCAATACCTTGCGGGATTCGCCATCGCTTGCAATCCTCCTGCCGGTTCCGGCCGCCAGTAGGTCCCGGCCGCCGGACGGGACAAGCCAAGCCGCTAATTAGTTTCTGTCGCGAAACTCGCCCTTAGGGCCGAATCGTCCGGCAACTACTGCAATCACGTGGGGGCGGGCTTTAGCCCGTGCCCGGGTCGCCTGAACGTGAGATCATCGCCTCTATCAGTCCATCGCCTTAATAGCAAACAACTTACACTTATGAGATCGACGGCCTGGTGGTTATTGTCCCCAGGGCACGGGCTAAAGCCCGCCCCCACGTGTGAGTTCAATCACCCGGCCCTAAGTGTCCGACAGGGAGTTTCGCGACAGAAACTAATTAGCTGACGGTCACCTTAATGTCAATTTCAATCCATTCCAAAAACGTGCTGATGGATTTCTGCAAACCTTTCAGTCCCGTCCGGCGGCTGGGACCTACCCTACTGCCTCCAAAATGTGCACGACGCTGCTGCCGCCGGTTCCGCCCATATTCTGGGTCAAGCCCACCCTCGCCCCCTTTACTTGGCGCGCACCGGCGTCGCCTCGGAGTTGCCTGGTTATCTCTACTACCTGAGCGACACCGGTGGCGCCAACAGGGTGGCCCTTCGATTTCAGGCCGCCGCTGGTGTTGACCGGGATCTTGCCGCCAAGCGCCGTCATACCGCTTTCCGCAGCCTGGCCGCCCTTGCCGCGCTCCGCCAGGCCCAGCGCTTCGAGGACCATGATCTCGGCGATGGTAAAACAGTCGTGGACCTCGACCACATGCAGGTCCTTGGGGCCTCTGCCGGCCATCTTATAGGCCTTTTCGGCAGCCCGGGCCGTGGATTCCAGCCAGGTCAGGTCCTTCCTTGAATGCAGCGCGAGGGTGCTTGACGCCTGTGCGGAAGCCAGTATCTTTATGATGGGCTTTTTGGATAGCTTGCGGGCCATTTCCAGCGGGCAGAGAACGGCGGCTGCCGCACCGTCCGTGATGGGAGAGCAATCCAGAATTCGCAGAGGGTCCGCCACCAGCACGGATTCCAGGACCTCTTCCATGGTGATTTCAAAAGGATACTGCGCCACCGGATTCATCGCGCCGTGCTTATGATTCTTGATGGCCACGTGAGCGAGTTGCGCACGCGTGGTCCCATGCTGATGCATATGCGCGCGAGCCATCAGGGCGTACAGGCCGGGGAAGGTGATCCCTTGATAGGCTTCGTACTCCATGTCCGAGGCAGCGGACAGGGCATGGGTCGCCTCATCACCGCTGACGTCGGTCATTTTTTCGACGCCGCCCACAAGGACGAGGTCGCTCAACCCGGAGGCCACTTCGATAAATCCCTGGCGGAATGCGGCGCCGCCCGAGGAGCAGGCGGATTCCACGCGCGTGGCTGCAACGGGGTTCATGCCCAGGTAATCGGCCATCAGGCAGCCCAGGTGCTCCTGCGCTACGAACATGCCCCCCGTCATGCAACCTACGTACATCGAATCAAAATGATCCACAGCGGCATCATCCAAAGCGTGTAACGCAGCTTCCACGAAGATGTCCCGCAGTGACATGTCCCAGAGCTCGCCCCACTTTTTATTCAAGCCGACGCCCAGAATTGCCACGTCTCTCATCGCGTGTTTCTCCTCACTCTGCCTTCAGGATCTTGCCGCGATACTTGGCATAGGTCCCGTAATCGATGTAGACCTTGTTCTTGTCAAGCATGTCTCGAGTCTTGATGGCCTTGTCCTGAACTTCCCGAATGCGCTCCGTGACGGTGAAAATAAAAGCATCGCTGCCGGCGCCCGAGCCGTACGAGACCATCAGGATTTTATCCCCAGGCCTGGCGATATCCAGGATGGCGGTGAGACCCATGGGCGATGATCCGGAGTAGGTGTTGCCCAGCTTGGGTACGAGCCATCCCGTCTCGATCTGCTCTTTGGCGAAACCCAACCGCTTTCCCGCATTCAAGGGAAACTTGCCGTTAGGCTGGTGAAAGACGACGTAGGCAAAGTCTTTGGGTGTCAACCCTGCTTTGGCCATGATGCCCTGGGCTGCTCCCAGCACGTGTTTGAAGTAGGCCGGTTCCCCGGTAAAGCGGCCGGCGTGGCGCGGATAGTGCTGGTATTCCCGGCGCCAAAAATCCGGCGTGTCGGTCATGAAGGCGTAGGTTTCGTTTACTTCGGCGATAACATTGTCTCTGCCGAAGAGAAACGCTGCTGCGCCGGCGGCGGCGGAGTATTCCAGAGCGTCACCCGGCGCCCCCTGCGATGTGTCTGCACCTACCGCCAGTCCGTACTTGATGCGTCCCGATTCGACCTGGCACAGGCACACGAACATCGCCTCGGACCCTGCTTTGCAGGCGAATTCGAAACTGGCGGAATGTACCTCCGGGGTGGCGCCGATGGCCTCAGCCAGGACGGTACCGGAAGGCTTTACGGCGTATGGGTGGGATTCCGAGCCCACATATACCGCGCCGATCTCCTGCGGGTTGATCGCTGCCCGCGCAATGGCCCTCCTGGCGGCCTCGACCGACAGGGTGATTGTGTCCTGGTCGGGACTGGGCACGGACTTTTCTTCGAGGCCCAGACCGCGCTTGTAGCTGGGGGCGTCCGCGCCCCAGATCTTGGCGATCTCTTCGACTTTGATGCGGTTGCGAGGGATGTAAGCCCCGTAGCCGATGATACCGGCCATTGGTGTTCCTCCTCTGCAGACTTGCCAAAAGGACAAATTGCACTAGAAAGTATTTAACACTCTCACTTTGAGAAACACAAGGTCATCTTGGGAGGGATGCGGCAATACTGCCCCTGGCACGCGGTCATGTTTCCCGCTTTCGCCCAAGCCGCAGCACGGATGAAACGTATCAGTAGGCACTCACGTATCGTCTCGATGCTCTGGCACACCAGATAGCAGAGATTCGTGACCGGCTGCAGCCGCCTCCGGCGGTGCCATCACCATTGTATTCAAAGACTCGGTGTGTCCCTCGCGCCTTGCTTCCTCCCGCTACAGCTTGGGTTTGATGTTCTGGTTTATGCAGAAGAGATTCTGTGGATCATATTTGGCTTTTACCCTGGCGAGGCGGGCATAATTGTCACCGTACGCCGCCCTGACCTGATCTTCTCCTTCATCCATTACCATGTTCAGGTAGGCACCTCCTGCCGAGTAGGGGTGGAGGGCCGCCCAGTATTCCTTCGCCCATCGCATCATCCGGTCGTTATTTGCCGGATCGGGATCGACTCCGACCATGACCTCTGCGAAATTGGCATTGCGGAAATTCCAGGCGGTATCGGTCCTGCCTACCCGATGTGCGGCGCCATTCACCGGGTACAGGTGCATGGTCGAGGCAGGCGTCGGCAGCTGGGAGCCGTGTTTCAAATGGAGGCTGACAGCCTGGTCATTGAGGGCTTCGAAAAAGTCGGCCCGCCAATACCATTGCAGTCCGGGCGGATAGAAGGCGTCAAACATGCTGTTGAGAGCCGGAAAGGGAATCGGGGCCGCGAAATCTATTGCCGGTTTACGGAATTTGCGGATTGGCTTGAAAACCCCGTCGGCTTTTGCCGGATCGCCTGTGTAGCACCAGCAGACAACACACATCTTCTGATTCTGATATTCCCGCGGAAACATCGGGACGGGCGGCACCGTGACAAAACCGAACCAACCGTTGAGATCTTCGGGAGCGGTCATGATCAAATCGCGCCAGAATTTGATCACCTCGCCGGTCTCATCGAGCGTCCACAGGATCGGGCCGCCATAGACCGTGCTTACCGGATGGGCCTTGAACAGGAACGATGTCACGACGCCGAAATTACCGCCCCCTCCGCGCACGGCCCAATACAGGTCCGAATTCTCACCTGCGCTGGCGCTCACGAGCCGGCCGTCGGCCAACACCATATCCACGCTGAGCAGGCTGTCGATCGTCAGACCGTATTTTCGCGTGAGATAACCCACCCCACCGCCGAGCGTCAAGCCGCCGACGCCGGTCGTGGAAATGAATCCGCATGGCACCGCCAGGCCGAACGGATGGGTGGCATGATCCACATCTCCCCAGACGCAGCCCCCCTCGACACGCACTGCGGCAGCAGTCGGATCGACGCGGGTGCCTTTCATCCGTCCGAGATCGATCACCAATCCCCCGTCGCACGTGCCAAGCCCGGGACCGTTGTGCCCGCCGCCGCGGATGGCGAGGGGGAGCTTGTTTTCTCGGGCAAAATTCACGGCTGCGATGACATCGGCAACATCGACGCACCTTGCGATCAGGCCCGGATGCCTGTCGATCATGCCGTTGTAGACTCTGCGCGCTGATTCGTATTGAGGGTCACCCGGCTGTATCAACTCACCACGCACCCTGTCGCGAAGATCATGGACAACAGTCTCATCCAACCTTTGTACGCCTGCCTTGCCGACCATTCCATTCGACATAGTTCCTCCCATTCCGAGACGGTGAAGACGCCGTATGCCATCTCATCTCTCTGATGTGATACGTCATTGACCCTACCCCCGATACTCCTTTAACAAAGTATACGGCCGGCCTCCGTGTTGAGCCATGGCCAATTAGCAACCTGGCAGGAACTTCACTGCGGAGACATCGAGGGGTGGAATGAGAATCATGCTGTCCAAATCGGCTGCGATCCCTGAGTATCGCACCTGATTCCATTGAAGGTGGACCGCCGTTCTGCGTTGAGCAACGACAAGGCTTCCGATGGAACGCGGATGCCGCAGTCTCGGCCGAAGGCCTTGGAGTGCGGCGCTTCTGCCTGAACCTTGTACGCATTTGTGCTGGTGTAGATATAATTGCAAGACCGGTGCCG
>CAYGWQ010000356.1:0-5492 GCA_964353465.1 uncultured Acidobacteriota bacterium
AGCACGGCCTGCTCCGAATCGAGGTGCCTTTCAAAGATCCGATGGAAGATGCTGTAAAAGTTGCCATCAAAGCAAGTGGCCCGGACATCAAGGTCAAAATACCCGAAGCCTTATGATCCGTTAAAATGTTAGGCTTATAAACGTAACAACCGGGGCTTGTTGTCCGGCTTGTCTCGTTTGTTGTGACCTTTCATCCATTCGATCGTCATTCTGGAAAAAAAGGAGAAAAGGCAAATCCATATTCGTGAGTGAATGCACGCCATGCGATTATATCTGATCAACCCCTCCAACCCGCTTATCAGCATCGTCAAAATCAGGGAGAGCCGTTGGAACCGTTACCGTGTGTGGAAACCGCTCGGCCTTATGGTTCTCGCGGGCCTGACACCAAGGGAGTGGGCAATCTCGATCATTGACGAGAACCTTGGAGTGCCGGACTACCCGGCCATGCCGCGGCCAGACCTGGTGGGCATTACCGCTTTCACCTCGCAGGCCAACCGGGCCTATGAAGTGGCCAGTTACTTCCGTCATCTGGGTGTGCCCGTCATCATGGGCGGCATTCACGCGACCATGTGCCTGGGGGAGGTCATGGAGCGCGTGGACTCGGTCGTCACGGGGGAAGCCGAGGGCGTCTGGCCGCAGGTCCTGGAGGACGCCCTGCATGGCAGCCTGAAGCGCCGCTATGACGGAGGGCTGGCCGAGATATCCACGGTCCCGTTCGCCCGTCATGATTTGCTGGCTACGGGATATGCCTTCGGGGCCATTCAGACCACACGGGGTTGTCCGTTGAACTGCACCTTTTGCAGCGTGACGGCCTTCAACGGGGCCCGTTACCGGCAGCGTCCCATTTCGGATGTCGTGAGGGAATTCCAGTCGATCCGAGAGAAATATGTCCTGGTGGTGGACGACAACCTCATCGGCACGCGCCCTGATCACATCGCACGTGCCAAGGACCTGTTCCGTGCCATGGCACACGCGAACCTGCGAAAAGAATGGATTGCCCAAGCCACCATTAACTTCGCCGATGACGAAGAACTCCTGGCGCTGGCTGCGAAGGCTGGGTGCAGCGGCGTCTTCATCGGCTTTGAATCCCCTACACCGGAAGGGCTTCGAGAGCTGGGCAAGAAATTCAACCTTTTGAAGGGACGCGACTTCCGCGCCTCCGTGCGGCGCATACAAAGGCACAACATTCTGGTTGCGGGTTCCTTTATCGTCGGGTTGGACATAGACGAACCTGGCATCGGCAGACGCATCGCCGAGGTGGCGAGCCAATACGGCGTAGACAATCTCAACTTGCTGTTTCTGACACCCTTTCCCGGCACCCACCTGTGGGATCAGATGAAAGTGGAGGGCCGCATCGCGCTCAATGCGTTCCCGGAAGACTGGAAGTACTACACCCTAACCTACCCGGTAGCCCGGTATAGGCATTTGTCACTGGACGGCATCATCCAAGAAATGATCTCCTGTAACCGGAATTTCTATTCCATGCCCCGGATTCTGCGCAGGGTGTGCAGCAGCGCGTTGCAACGCCGTGCACCGCTGATCAGCTTTGTGGGCAATTTTTCGTACCGGAGAAACAGCCGTATGGAATGCAAGGCATACGCGAACTTCAAGTGTCAACGGGGCAATAGGTACGATTGAGGAAGTGATAAAACCGGGGACGTCCCCCATGTTTACCAGTTTTCTTAGACAGTCCGGAGATCAATGGAAGCGAGGCAAATAGGTGAGCATGGGAGACGTCCCCGGTTTTTCCGGTAGCCTGCTTTGTTCATGAAGGAAGGATCGCTAAACGCATCGGGACACGAAAGAACGCGGACGAACACGGACCGGATCCTTGTCCTGAATGCCTTCTGTCATGAGAGCATCGCAGCACCGCGAACTGTTTTTCATTCGTTTGAGAACGACGTTCATGAATAATGCGGGTAGGCATTGAGTTGTGCAAAAACTCCGCACTTTAGAATGTGTGGTAGTTTAATGGCATGCCGCTGGTAACTCTAGATCGCGTGTCGCTCGCATTCGGCCACGCGCCGCTCCTGGATGAGGTGTCGCTGCAGATCGAATCCCGCGAGCGCGTGTCCCTGATCGGCCGCAACGGCACCGGTAAATCGACGCTGCTGCAGGTTATCAGTGGCGAATGCCCGGTCGGCACCGGATCGATCTGGAGGCAATCCGGTCTCCGCATCTCGCGGCTGGTACAAGATGTGGCCTTGGCGGCGGACCGCCCGGTCTTCGACGTCGTCGCCGAGGGGCTCGGCGGCCTCAGCGCCCTCGTGACGTCGTACCATCACACGGCAGTCGAAGTCGCCGAACACGGATCTCCGGCGCTGCTGGCAAAGCTTGGACGCCTGCAGCACGAACTGGAAGAACAGGACGGCTGGCGCCTCGAGCAGCGCGTCGAAATGGTCCTGGCGCGCCTGGGATTGCCTGCCGAGACCGTTGTGGATACACTTTCAGGCGGCTGGCAAAGGCGCACCCTGCTCGCCCGGGCACTGGCCGGCGAGCCCGACCTGCTGCTGCTCGACGAGCCCACCAACCATCTCGACATCGACGCCATCACCTGGCTCGAATCGTTCATCGCCGATTTCCCGGGCGCCGTCGTCTTCGTAACCCACGACCGCGCCTTTCTCCAGCGCCTCGCCACTCGTATCGTGGAACTGGATCGCGGCAGGCTCACGTCCTGGCCCGGCAACTACGCGGAGTTCCTGCTCAAGAAAGAAGAGTGGCTGGCCAACGAGGCACTGCAACAGGAGAAGTTCGACAAGAAGCTTGCCGGGGAGGAATCCTGGGTGCGCCAGGGGATCAAGGCCCGGCGGACCCGCAACGAAGGGCGCGTCCGCGCACTGCAAGCCCTGCGCGAAGAGAGGGCCGCACGCCGCACCCGGATCATCGGCAGCGCGCGCATCCAGGTGGAACTTGCGGACCCTTCCGGACGGCTGGTATTCAAGGCCCGCGACGTCGGCAAATCTTTCGAAGGCCGCACCGTCATCCGCGGCTTCTCCGACCGGATCATGCGCGGCGACCGGATTGGGCTCATCGGACCGAACGGGTCGGGGAAAACCACCCTGCTGCGGCTGCTGCTCGGCGAGATCGAACCCGATGAAGGGTCCGTCTGCCGCGGCGCCAATGTCCAGGTCGCCTACTACGACCAGCAGCGCGAACAGCTTGACCCGGAGGCGACCGTATTCGACACGATCGGCGAAGGGAACGAGACCGTCACCGTCAACGGCCGCTCCCGCCATGTCAATGGCTACCTCCTCGACTTCCTGTTCCCGCCGGAGCGCGCACGGGCGCCCGTGAAGGCCCTATCGGGCGGCGAGCGCAACCGCCTGATGCTGGCCCGCCTGTTCACCCGGCCTGCGAACGTCCTGGTACTCGACGAGCCGACGAACGACCTCGACCTTGAAACGCTCGAACTTCTCGAGGCACAGCTGGTCGAATTCGCAGGCACCCTGCTGCTCGTCACGCACGACCGCGCATTCCTGGATAATGTAGTGACCAGCACGCTCGTGTTTGAAGGCGAGGGCCGGGTCCGGGAATATGTCGGCGGGTACGAGGATTGGCTGCGGCAGCGCGCGCCCGCACCGGCCATCAGCCGAGAACGCGTCGAGCCCCGGGCCGCGGCCGGGCGGACGACAAGCCGCAGGAAGCTTTCCTATAACGAGGAGCGGGAGCTCGAGCAGTTGCCCGCTCGGATCGAAGCGCTAGAAGCGGAGCAACGCAAGCTGAGCGCCGCGGTGTCGCACCCGGAGTTTTACAGGGAGCCGGCCGAAACCATTCGCGCGACGCTGGCGCGGCTGGAGGCGTTGCCGGAGGAACTCCTGCAAGCCTACTCCCGCTGGAACGACCTCGACTCGCGTGCAGGGTGAGGTACCGCCCTGTGACCCATGGGTGTTAACTTAAGCCACTACTACCGCGTGGACCTGGACCTGGACTTGGACGTTCTTGAACATGACACATTTTCGAGGACATCCTAATGGAAAGGGCCGCACGGCTGAGCGGGTTGCCCAAAGCGCGCAGCTCGGCCATAAAGGGAATGGCAGCTGCAAGCCTGCGAGATTTCTAGTCGGGCAGCATGGCCCGAGTCCACGACCAGGTCTAAGTCCATGTCCACGTCCACGTGAGGGAAAGGGCTTAAGTTAACACCTATGCCCTGTGACGCCCTAACAAGACCTGACTGGGCTCCGGGACCGGCGAAGTTCTCACCGTATTCCAATATAAGAAGTTGGAAGGAATGCATGCCGGGAAGGCTGAGATCCAAAATGGCAGCTTGTGTCACCAGTTGTGCCGGAGCGTTATCCTCCGCCCACGGCTATCATTGACAGCACACAACCTGTCACCTAATATGTGTGATAAGAGGTGTGATATGAAACCAAAGAATCGTTCGCAGACCGTCCGCCGCAGCGTCGCACTGCCCAAGAGCCTTGTAGCTGAGGTTACCGCTCTCGCTCCTCCGGAGGCGCGAAGAAACCTGAATCGCCTGGTTACGATCGCTCTGAAGGACTTCGCTGCCAGGCAGAAGGCGCTCGCATTTGAGGAAGCCATGGCACGAATGGCCACCGATCCCGCGATCCGGAGCGAAGACGCATCGATCTCCAGAGAGTTCAGGGTGTGCGAAAGCGACGGACTCAAAGATGATTAGCCGGGGCCATATCTATTTCGTCAACCTTGATCCGACACGAGGGCGCGAGCAGGCGGGACGCCGGCCGGTCCTCGTGGTATCGGCGGACGCCATCAACCGGCAACCACTCGTTGTCACCGTGGTCGTGGGAACAAAATCATCCAATGTGCCGCGAGATTATCCCACCAATGTGCGGGTGACGGCCCGGGAAACCGGCCTTCCCTACGATACCCTCTTTCTTTGCTTTCAGCTGCGTTCCCTGGATGCCTCGCGCTTCCTGGAACCGCAAAGCCGCCAGCCGAATCTTGCAGGTATGATGCCATCTCACCGGATGGCGGAAGTTGACAAAGCGCTCGGATTGGCTCTTGGTCTCGCCCCATAGCCGATACATCCATGCGGAGACCTCGCAGGATGGATCGGACGCAATATTCATACTTCGGCGCCCCCGCCAAGTGAGTTGGCCGCCAGCACGTGCACTTCCTGTCATCAGCCGGCCAATTCCGCATCTGAATACCGCTTTGCCGAGGCGTCTACCTGATTTACCGTGCCGAGCGTGCGCTTCCAGTACTCCCACACCGTTTCGAGCGCACCGCGCGCCGGGCCGGACCCCCGGAAGCGATGCACCAGGTTGCCGGCGTCCTGGGTGTTGCGCCCGACGCCGAGCCTGAAAATGAACTCACGCTCCTGCCCGTCGGTGAGCTCGAATGGTACTTGGACCGCGGCGCAGGGATCCAACGCGGCTCCCACCTTGCCGGAAAGCCGCGACCGCGTCATGGCCGCCGGACTCCGCAGCGTGCCGTTGCGCCCCAGGAACTCTGTCCGGTCGGCGCTGACGGTCCGGGCCGGATCATCCACGTCGAAAAACGCCACCCGATCG
>CAYGWQ010000357.1:0-5478 GCA_964353465.1 uncultured Acidobacteriota bacterium
CCGCCTTCCCCCAGGAAGTCGAGGACTTTGTACGGCCCGATCTGGTCGGGAAGAACGCGTGCCGAGGATACGTCCGAGTTTTCCGCAGTTGCCGCATCCGCGGTAGGCGGGGCTCCATCGGTATGCAAAGATGTGCGACACTGTTGGCACAAGCCATCCTGCAAGGAACCCGCTTGAAGCTCATTGCCGCATTGGCGACAGCGAAATGTATTTGCTAATCCCATGGCCGCACTCCAAGAACGAGATTATCGGAGGATGCCCGACTGGAAGAGACGCGCAATAAGATTTTCTTGCACCCGGTTGACACTAACTCTGTACGCAACCCTAAGTTTTGTCCAGAGTATCCTGATAAAAATGACTGGTCAACATAATCTGATCGTTTGAGATCCGGACGCACATGTGCTGGTCTGGTAGATCTTGAGGGCTGGGAGAGACCGGGGAACTAAAGGCGGGAAACTGACGACTGCACTCCAACCTTGGCTGCAGTTGGTTGTGTTTGGTTTGTCGCGGGCACAGTTGGGGCATTTTGGGGGTATTTAGGGTTGGCTCCCGAAGCTGTCGAAGCCCGCAGGCCATTCAAGAACGGGGGTTTGAGGTGGTGCCGAAGGAGGGGGTCGAACCCTCATGACCGCAAGGGCCGCGGGATTTTGGGTCCGATCATAGGACACCTCAAATTCTTGTAAATACTTGATTTGTCAAATAGATCCCCGATGCACAAGATTGGGTGGAGTAGGGTGAAAAAGGGTGGTTTATGACCGCTATGGGCAAAGTCATCGGCAAAGTTATCACCCCCCACGGGAGGTCCGAGACCTTGCCAGGGTGGAGTCTAATAGTGAGGCTCCAATCCAAGGGGGCGTGGATGGAAAAGCCTCAGGCCCAATTCCCCGCCGCCGCTCGGTGAGCGTGCGGTAGCGCCCCTCGTCGAGGAGCGCGAGCTTAAGCCCCAGATCGAGGTCCATGGTGCCGACGTGCGCCGTGGTGCCCTCGGGCAGTGTACCCTGGTCGATGAGCAGCGACGGGACAAGCCCGCCGACCACCACCACCTCGTCCATCAGGTCGCCGAGCTTGGTGGCGACGTAGAGACAGGTCGCCCGCACGAGCTCGACCTGCTCGCTCGTGTACTCCGACGCTCGCCTGGGCTTGTCAGCCATCACGCCCCCATGTCAGCAGCTCAGTCCGAAGGCGTTCGGCGGCCTCTGGTGCCCGTTCGGGGTGATCCTTGAGGTCGACGTAGACCTGCACGGGGTGAACGCACCGGATGGCATCCTTTTCGACGGCGCCCTGGAATACGCCCGCATCGTTCGGGACCACCAACCAGAGATTCGCACCGCGCGCGTCCTCGCGCCAGCCGAGCCCTTCGAGAAGCGCGCGCGACGGATCTGCGGATATGTAGACCGTGGCGATCCGGAACGCGGCGAAGCGCGTCAGCGCCCAGGCGCCAGCGAGCCCCGTGGCCGCGTGCTCGATCCCATGCTCCGTCAGGGTGTCGCTGACGAACCGAAGGAGCGCGTCCCCCGAGCGGGCAGCGACGTGCCCCCGGTGAAGCGTGTGCTTCGAAAACTGGTAGGCCTCGCGCCAGGCGTCGAGCAGCAGCGCCGGGTGCTTGGAACGGACGGCTCCACGCTCATCGCGGACGAGGTAGTCGTCCTTTTCCAGGCGGGCCACCAGGCGGCTCACGAAGCCCTCGTCGAGGCCGGTGGAGCGGGCGATCTCCCGCTGGCTGACGTGCTCGGAAGAATGGATGAGGAGCCACCGCACGAGGCGGGAGCTCGTCGGCGCGAACAGGTTTGGCGGCCGCCCCACCAACCGGAAGCGGTTCGGCTTGCCCTCGACGATCACCCGAATGCCGGGCGCGACGATGTGGGCGTTGCCGCTCAGGTCGAGCCAGCCGACGCCAGCCTCATCACAGACCTTGCGACCGACCTCACCCATGAATGGCACTGCAACCAGCGGCACTGCACGTCTCCGGACACGCTTGGCCAGCTCCTGTACCTTCTTAGCGGCTGCCGCGATCGGCGCAGCGCTGGTGGACTTGTTTAACTCGATGACGAAGGTCTGCCCGGCGGTGATCACAAGGTCGGCGCCGGATGGGTCGTCCGGGCGCAGGTCGAGATCGTCCAGGCTTACTCCCAGGAGTCCAGCCAGCATCTCAGGCAGCTTGACCGCAAGGCGGTCATGTTCCGACCGCGAACTCATGCTTGTCTAAATATGCCAACTTGACCGTTCTGTCAAGCGGTATTATTTAGTCAGGTCGATCTGACTGTGCCTTGTCGGCATTAGCCGGGCAACAGTCCGCTCCGAAATGCGGATTCCGAGTTTCAGCAGTTCCCCGTGTACCCGAGGACTTCCCCAAAGCGGATTCGCCAACGCAATCTTCCGGATCAACTCCCTGATCTCCTCCCCGGTCCCTGGACGGCCAATAGGATTTCGTTTCGACAGCCACGTCCAATACAGGGCAAACCTCTTCCGTGGCTGGCTTTCCTTCCCTTTCTAATTCGCAGGTCGATAGGATCAAGTTCAAAATTCGGATTTTTAGGCAAGCATCATCCCACGTCGGTCCTGCATAATCTCATGCATTCCCGCGATCTCCGCGGCCGGCTTGAATGGAGAATGATTTTTAAGTAATGTGTGGTTTATCACAGGGGCCGGTCGTGGCATGGGAGCCGAAATTGCCAAGGCCGCCTTGCAGGCAGGTCAACGTGTTGTCGCTACGGGAAGAGACTTCGAAAAGTTGAGCGCGGCGTATGCGGAGGTTGCCGGCAACAGAATAAGGACATCGCGAGGCTGATGGAATCGGGATTTGCTGCAGCTGATGTTTCTCGGTAGAGACGACAGTATAGGGGCTTTGATGTAAAATCCCCGCAGAGGATCTGTGACGGCACGATTGGTCCTGGAGTTGGATGATACGGAGCGAACTTATGCGCATGAAACGCAATATTTTATTTCTCATGCTCTCCGGCATGGCTTCGTTGCCGCTGGCCTCTCAAGACTGGCCGATGTGGGGTGGCACGGCGCAACGCAACATGACTTCTGCCATGAAAAACCTTCCGGAGTCCTGGGATGTCAAAAGCGGGAAAAACATAAAATGGAAGGCGCAGATCGGTTCGACCTCGAACGGAAATCCGGTAGTGGCCGATGGGAAGATTTTCCTCGGCACCAACAACGAAAATCCCAAAAATCCTGAAATCACAGGCGACAAGGGTGTGCTCATGTGCTTCCGGGAGTCCGACGGCAAATTTCTCTGGCAGGCCGTGACGGACAAGCTGGATTCCGGATGGGAAAATGACTGGCCCGAACAGGGCGTCTGCTCATCCCCGGCCGTGGAAGGGAAGCGGCTTTATTATGTGAGCAATCGCGGGGAGCTGATTTGCCTGGACACAGAAGGGTTCATGGACGGCAAAAATGACGGTCCGTTCCAGGATGAGGTCCACAAAGGGCCAAGCGATGCCGACATCATCTGGAAGCTCGATATGATGAAGGGATTGGGCGTGATCCAGCTTTTCATGGCCAGTTCATCACCAGTGATTTGGGAGGATCTGGTCTTCCTCGGGACCTCCAATGGCCGCGATAGCAATGACGAGAAGGTCCTGGCGCCGAAAGCTCCCAGCTTTCTCGCCGTCAACAAGGACACCGGCAAGGTCGTGTGGCAGGACAATTCTCCGGGTGATGGTATCCTGCACGGCCAGTGGTCCTCCCCGGCACTCGGCCAGGTAGATGGCGTTCAGCAGGTATTATTCCCGGGAGGTGACGGCTGGATTTACGGCTTCAGCGCCCGAACCGGAGAAAAACTCTGGAGATTCGATTTGAATCCCAAAGACGCCGTGTGGCCCAAAACACGCAATTACGGCATCTCCACGCCCGTATTCAGCGGGGGGAAAGTGTTCATGAGTGTGGGGCAGGATCCCGATCATAGCAACGGAATCGGACATACTTATTGTATCGATCCCACGAAGCTAGGCGATATAACCGAATCAGGCCGGGTCTGGCAATACGACAAAATCAGACGGTCCATTTCTACGGCAGCGGTCGCCGACGGATTGGTTTATATCTCCGATTTCAGCGGATTTTTGCACTGCCTGGATGCCGGGACCGGAAAATCCTATTGGACTTTTGACATGATGGCGCCGGTTTGGGGTTCTCCACTGATGGCCGACGGCAAGGTTTACGTCGGGGATCAGGACGGGGATGTTGCCGTCCTAAAAGCCGGTACGGAGATGAAGAAGATCTCCGAGATTGATATGGGGGACTCGGTCCACAGCACGCCCGTGCCTGCCAATGGGGTGCTATACATCATGATGAGCTCGGAGCTCTATGCCATTGCCGGGAGTGCCGGTGGATCTGAAAAGTAACGGAAATTGATGCCCGGAAGGCTGCAGTATCATGGGAAGAATCTGCAAGTGCTGACAGTATTGCGCTTCAATAGAAAAGGAGGCATGACGATGAAAGCCAAGATAAGACTCATAATGGTAATGGTCTCATTATCCGTAGCCTGGGCCTTTGCTGCGGATTGGCCACAGTATTATGGACCCAGAAGAGACAGCACATCTACGGAGAAGGGCATATTGCGAACCTGGCCAAAGGAAGGCCCCAAGGTCCTCTGGACGGCCCCTGTGGGCGCCGGCTTCGGCAGTGCGGCCATCAGCGGCGGTAAGGTTTATCTGCTCGACAGAGACGAAAAAGTCGGTGACAATCTGAGATGTTTCGACCTTCCCAACGGCAAGGAGCTTTGGAACTTCGCCTATGATGCCCCGGGAAGCTTCCAGTGGCCCGGCTCGCGAAGCACCCCGACTGTGGATGGCAATAATGTGTATACCTGCGGGCCGCTGGGAGACCTGTATTGCATCAGCACAAGCACACACAAACCCGTCTGGCACAAAAATATATGGAGAGATTTCGGTGGTGGTGGCGATGTACCCCCAGCGCGTGGCATTCCTGCAGGATTCCGCGGCGTGCCGCCCAGCGTTACAGGCGGCCGGGGAGATGTACCGGGCCGTCCTGGCGGTACGCCCCCCAGTGGGCAACCGGGCGCTCCCGGTGGTGGAGGCGCCGCTCCCAGAGACAGTCGGATGCCCACGTGGGCAATAACTCAGAATCCATTCATCTACCGCAATCTACTTGTTGTGGCATCGCAGACGTCCCAGGCGGGTGTGGTCGCATATGACAAACTGACAGGTGAACTCAAATGGAAATCAGATCCTCTGTCCGGCGGTGTCGGCTATGTCAGCCCGTCCATAGTCAAGATCGGCGGAGATGACCACCTAGTCATGATAATGGCCGGTAGGGGATTTGGCCGCAGCGCCAGCGGCGGCGGCGTCAACGGCATCGACCCGCTTAGTGGAAAAGTCTTGTGGACGTACAGTAACTGGCAGTGCGGAATTCCCGTTCCGCATGCGGTCGATGCCGGTGAAGGGCGGGTGCTCATTACGGGCGGATACAGCGCAGGTGCTGCCATGATAAAGGTTCAAAAGAAAGAAGACG
>CAYGWQ010000358.1:0-5407 GCA_964353465.1 uncultured Acidobacteriota bacterium
GAGGGGCGACAGAAGCCTTTGCTTTTCAATCGTTTTCTGTCGCCCCTTCAGGGCTGCTGCCCGTGTTTGTTGTGACCGGGGGCAGCGCCGCTGAGCGGCTGGCCCCCGGCTATTTTCTCTGCGTCCCTCCGGGACACCATGTTTTGAGAGAGTCTCGCCGGACGGAGCTCTGATGCTGCTCATGGTTCGGATTCACCGCGGCCCCGTCGGGCCGCCGGGGCCTACTGCCTGTCCTGCGCATGAATGACCTTGGACGCGGCTATTTTTGCGGCGAGACGCCCAGCACCGTCGGATTGGCGCGCAGGACGTCATTCGCAAAGAAGAACTTGCCGTCCATCGGGACCATCATGATCTGTACCTTGTCGGACAGCCTTTCCGCAATAATCTTCTGAATCAGGAGCGGATTGTCCTTCAGGACCTGCGCCTCAGACTTCATACGTTCTGCATCGGCACTTGCCATCAAGCGCACACGGTGCTCCTCGGCCTCCGCCAGGAGTTTCTGCCGCTCCAGTTCCGCACGGCTGTCGATCACCTTTGCCTGGGCCGCCGCCTCGGCATTTTTTACCGTGGCCTCCTTGCGTGCCTCCGCTTCCAGGCGCGTCTGCTGTATTTGTTTCTCCTTGAGCGGGAGAGTGTGCTGCATGGCGTCGGCCTGTGCCTTGGCCTCGATCACGATCGTCTGAGCGCGCGCCTCCGCGCGTTTCACTTCGCGCGCTTTGTCCGCTTCGGCTTCCAGTTCGGCAGTGCGCACCTGCTTCTGTTTGACTTCCAGCTCAATGCCCATTCTTTCATTTTCCTGCTCCTTGAGGAGCAGTCCTTCCAATCCTCTGGCATATTCGGGCGGCAAGATGATGTCGCGCAGCATGACTTCCTTCACCAGGATCCCATCTGACGCCAACCTGCGCACGATCGCCTCGGTCGAGCTGCGCTGCACTTCAGCGCGCCGCGTTGAAAAGACTTCCCTCACCATGTAGTTGGGGACGATTTCGCGGAATGTGCTGGCAACGACCGGCGGTATGAGCTCTGCGTCCACCGGCTGCGGCAGATTGTCATGGATGTAGTCGAGACGCCGCGGGTCGAGGCGGTAGCGGACTGCTATGGCCAAACCGAGGACCAATCCTTCTTTACTCTGTACCTTAAGGCCGACGTCCCCTTTTTTCGCGTCGAGCCCTCCGGTGGTGAACAAGTGATCGCGGATGCTATAGGTCTCAACATACTGGAGGAGCGGAAGCACCAGGTGCGTACCCGGATAGAGTGTCCCCGGACGCGAGCCTGAAAACTGGCTGACCCGGATGCCGGCCATGCCGCTCGGCACCACTATGATGCTCAGGCCCGCCACCAGCATGAGGCATGCCAGTCCGGCAAGCTGCCCGGCAGTGCGCCAGTGTATCAATCCGAACGGGATGACGACTCTCTGCGCTTCCGGCTTCGAGCGCATTTCTCTGTAGATCCTGTAAAGGTCAACCAGCAGCACCGCTGCTGACGAAACAAACAAGCCGATAGCTAATGCGAGCAACGAATACTTTAGCGAGAGCATGATCTCCTCCGTGAAAAGCAATGGTTGGTTTATATGTGCCTTCCGCGCCTCGGCGCTTAAGGCTTATTCCGCAATCCCTTCATCAAAGACAGCAAGCCGGTCAGGAGCAGCCGGGCGAGGAGCAGCGCGAACAGGATGGAGATCAGAACTGCGGAGCCCACTTCGATGAATGCTGCAGATTGTGCGAATGTCATGGTTATATCCCTTTCCTGATCAACGGACGGTTGATTCCCCAACTGCCACAGTCTGAGAGACCTGCTTGGGAGGTTCCTGCGGGCCTGGTGCGAAAATGTGCATCAGTTCCTCATTGCGTTGCGCGTGAAACTCGACGACATCGCCCGGACGGACTCTCTCGAAGAGTTCCTCCGCATCGTCGTTGCGCAGGCGGATGCAGCCGTGCGAGGCCGCCCGGCCAATGGACTTGGGAACATTTGTGCCGTGAATGCCGAAGCCCTTGAGGCTGAGCCCGATCCATCGTGTCCCGAGAGGATTCTTCTTGCCGGGCGGGATTACCTTACCGTTAGCGTAGTAGGTCGGGAGCGCAACGCGGTTCACGACCTGAAAAGTGCCGACGGGACTCGGGCTCTTGGGAGCACCGACGGCGGTGTCGTAGACCTTCACGACGAGGCCGTCCTCGAGCAATGCGAGCTTGCGATCCGTCAAACTGATGACAATGCGCCGCACTGGAATCGCGCCAGGGTAGTCATCAGATGCGGCCGACTTTTCTGCAGCTCTTGCTTTCCCAGCCAGCAGCACCAGCGCTATTGCCACCCTCGATGTCCGTCGCCATTTTGTCTGCCTCATAACCGCCTCCCTGGTCAACATGGCTATGTGCAAACAGAAGGCCAATGGCTAATAAGCTGAAAATAAATGAGTTAGGGCTTGGTGGAGGTTTGCCTGGCGTGTCCCTTGTGACACGATGTGTCCCGCAGGACACAATGATTGGCCAAGTCCAGTCGGTTGTTACAGCGGGCGGCGGCCACAGATCACCGCTGCAGAATGCCGGCGTGGGCTGGCCGGTCCGGGAGGGGGCCATAGTGGTGCCCGAAGGTAATTGCGGGCGTTAGACAGAATCATTTTCCAGCGCCATCCTGGTGTAAAATGTCGGTATGGGAACGGGCAAGACGCTGAGGCGAGTGTTGAGCGGAACCTCGGATGCTACCATCCGATTTGATGACCTTCGCCAGTTGCTCCTGAACCTGGGTTTTGAAATGCGAGTTCGAGGTAGCCATCACATCTTTCGCAAAGGCGGGATTGAAGAGAAGATCAATTTGCAGCGTGAAGGTAGCGAGGCAAAACCCTATCAGGTCCGCCAAGTCCGAAACGTAGTTTTAAAGTATCATCTGGGTGAAACAGAATGAACAGGTACGAGGTCATCATTTACTGGAGCGTGGAAGATCAGGCTTTTGTAGCTGAAGTCCCGGAACTCCCCGGCTGTGCCGCTCATGGACCAACACAAGAGGCAGCTCTCGCCAACGCTCAGGAAGCCATCGCACTTTGGCTCGAGACGGCGAAAGAATTTGGCGATCCGATCCCCGAACCCAAAGGCCGTCGCCTGATTCTCGCGTAGGTACAAAACCGTCCTGCAACGGCATGCAGCCGTCGGCGCAGATAGCGTGCTGCGGCTGATGCGGGGAATTAGGCCGGCAAGAGGAATGGAGCCAAGACGTTTAGAATCCGAACAATCATGTTTTCATTTGACGATGCTGTCGAAGAATTCCTTCAGGACGAGGTAAGGGAGCGGTTTCTCAACCTTCTGTTCCTTCCCAATGGCGGAAACGAAGTAAGTCGGGGTGGACGTTACTTCCTTCTTCTCGCCAAGGGAAATTTCACGGTCGATTTCGGCGTCGATCGACGGATCCAGCAGCAGCTTTCTGACTCTGAGATAATCGTCGGCTCCCAGAGCTTTGAAAATCACATCGTCTATTGAGCCGTCCTGATACCACTTCTCCTGTTGTTCATAAAGCGCCTCCATTACGGCGAGCTGTTGCTTTTTGCCCAGCTTCTGGGCCGCTTTGGAGTAACGGGCCGCCTGCCGCGAGTACTTGTGTCCCCGCAGGGGGAACTCATGGTAAATGACACATACCTTGTCCACGCTGCAGTAGTCTTTTAGCACCGGCCGGATGCTTTGCAGGAAGAATTCGCGGCAGGCGGGGCATTCGAAATCCGAAAACACTTCGATTCGGATCGGGGAGTCGAGCGCTCCACTCAGCGACTGCTCGGACTTCGGCCCTGCCGTCTGCGCAGCTGACTTCGAAGGTGCAGCGATCAGGAGCAACAGCAGCCCGAGGCAGAGGACGGGAAGGATGGCTTTCATGTCGCGTCTCCGTTCCATATTCATGCAAAAGTCAGAGAATTCCGCCGCGTGAATCAGCGTATTGGACAAACGAGATGCTGCTTTAGAAATCGGCACTCCCAAGATGTATTCCTTATTTTTTCCGATATCGCGTGTAATGTCAACCTCGAGCTGTGGACCTCGCTTGGCCGCAAAGCGGCGGCGCTTTGGAGTTCGGCGCTGCTGCGCCGCTTTGGGATAGTGTGCCGCGGAAACAGGAGTGTCAGGTCTCCAGGATCCATCTTTGGCGTTCAGCAGCAGACAAATCTCGATTATGTGCTCGAAAATTGGATTCTGGAGACCTGACACAAGGCGCGGCGATGCAGGCGATGCCGCTGCGCATAGTTGAGAAGCGGCAACGGTTCAAAGCCCATCCCACGGCTTGATTTTCGCCAGCACTGACTAGCGCCGGGCAATGCGAGCCGAGATCTCGTCGATTCTTGCCAGCTCCTTCGCCGTCAGCCGAAGGGCGATGGCGGCCGCGCTCTCAGCCGCCTGCTCCGGCCGCGAAGCGCCCGGAATGGCCACGACCGTGTTCCCGTAGTATGTGACCAGCCAGGCCAAGGCAACCTGAGACGCAGAGGCTCCATGCGACTTGCCGATCTCGCGCAGCTCTTCGACCAACGGTGCCGTGCGCGCGAGGCTCTCGGACCTGAAGGCACGACTCGCGGGGCTCAGTCGCGACCTGCGGCCCGCGGGCAAGGAGCCTGCGAGCGTTGGGTTGGCGTGGATCCTGCCCGTAAGGAGCCCCTGGGCAAGCGGAGAATATGCGATCAATGTAATCCCAAGCCTCCTCGCGGTCACGAGCACCCCGTTTTGTTCGATACGCCGGTCCAGGAGACTGATGGACACCTGATTCGAGGCGAGGACCGTCCCTTCAACGTGCAAAGCTTCGCTCGCCTTCTCCATCTGGCGGGCCGAGAAGTTGCTGACGCCGATGGAACGAATCTTCCCGGCGCGAAGCAGCTTCGCCATCTCTTGCATCTGCGCTGGAATCGACGAGAAGCTCCAGGGGAGGTGTATCTGGTATAGGTCTATGGGGTAGCCCTGCAGACAACTCAGCCTTGTGTCGATAGTTCGCGGGATATTCCCTGCGGTCCTCAGGATCGGAAGCCATTTCGTCGCGACCACAACCTCGCCGGGCTGAACCTTCAGGTTATGGAGGGCGGTGCCGAGGGCGCGCTCTGACTGTCCATTTCCGTACCCCTCCGCCGTGTCGAACCAGTTGACGCCACCCTTAAGCGCCGTCATAACCACCGAATCGATCGCTCCCTGATCGAGAACGGACCACATGCTTCCAGTGAGCCCCTTACCCTGAGAGAACTGCCAGCAGCCTAGGCCGACGGGCGAGATCTCGATGTCAGTCTTTCCCAAACTACGTGTGCTCATGGACGACTCCGCTGTGTCATCGTCGAGGACTGGTTGTTCCACTCACCCTGCGGTCGAATGACTTCTCAGGCCGGACTAGCCCTGCCCTTGACCCATAATTGAGGCTGGACATTGTTCCTGTTGCCGCGCATACTCGTGGCATGAAC
>CAYGWQ010000359.1:0-5400 GCA_964353465.1 uncultured Acidobacteriota bacterium
GCTGGCGGGCCGGAAGCGGTTTCCCTTGCTGTTGATGCTCGAGCCCCTGTTCAGGTGCAATTTGGCCTGCTCCGGTTGCGGCAAAATCCAGTACCCCGCCGAGGTTTTGAAACGCCAGCTTACGCCGGATGAATGCTTCAGGGCGGCCGAGGAGTGTGGCGCCCCCATGGTAAGCATCCCGGGAGGCGAACCCCTGCTGCACCCGCAGATTGCCGAAATTGTGCTGGGCCTGGTCCAGAGGAAAAAATACGTCTATCTCTGTACCAATGCCCTGCTGTTGAGGGAAAAACTTCATCTCTTCCAACCCAGCAGGTATCTGACCATTAACGTTCATCTGGACGGCCCAAGGGAGCTTCACGACCTGTCGGTTTGCCGGCAGGGGGGATACGAGCGGGCAGTGGAAGGAATCCGCGAGGCCATCCGGCAAGGATTCCGCGTAACCACCAACACGACTTTGTTTGATAACGCTAATCCGCGGAGCGTGCGGGCGTTTTTCGATGAGATGATGGACCTTGGCGTGGAAGGCATGACCATCTCCCCAGGATACAGTTATGCCAAAGCTCCCGACCGGGACCACTTTTTGGGGAAGGCGGCTACCCGCAGGCTTTTCCACACCATCCTCAGTAACCGCAGAACGCGCTGGCGCTTCAACCAGAGCGCTCTCTTCCTCGAATTTTTGATGGGTCTGCGCGATTATGTCTGTACTCCCTGGGGCATGCCGACCTATAACCTTCTCGGCTGGCAGAAGCCTTGCTACCTGCTGCCGGACGGATATGCGCTGACCTTTGCCGAACTGATCGACCGGACCGAATGGAACCAGTACGGCGCCGAACCCGGAAATCCGAATTGCGCCAACTGCATGGTGCACAGCGGGTATGAAGCCAGTGCTGTTCTCGACACTTTCGGTTCGTTCCGCGGCCTATGGGATACGATCCGGGCGACTTTCTTTTCAGGAGCATATCCGGACCGGGGCGCTGCGGAAGCTCTGGAAGCAGAATGCCGGAAAACCGCCCTGGCCAAGGCTGAAGCCGAATCGACGACTGTTGGGTAGCTTCCAACATATGTGATTTGCAGACATAATCAATGGAGTCCGATAGGGGGATGAACGTGAACCCGAACCAATCAGGAAGCCGGCCCGAGAGCCGGTCTTTCTCAGCGCTGCGTGAGGTATTTCAAGGGGGCCGCCCGCTGATTTACATAAGCACGCCCGAAGAATTGCGGGTCCGGCAGCTTTTACACGAGGCTGCGCAGCGGCTTTTCCCCACTCCGGTGCCGGTCTGGTCCTGGACCTCAACCCGGGGACTGGTCGGGCCCGATGGGAGCGCGGCTGCCGGAGAGCCGCTCGATGCCGCTGGCGTCCTTGATTTCATCACCCGTTATGAAGGGGCGGGAATATTTCAACTGTGCGATTTCCACGACTCCATGCGTGGAGAATCTGAAATCCGGCGCCGGCTGCGCGACCTGTACGAAGCTTGCCTTGACAGCGGCAAGTTTACGGTAATCACCTCGCCCTTGCGCGTCATCCCGGAAGAACTCAGCCGCCAGATCGCTCTTATCGAACTTCTATATCCAGACCTGGAAGAGATGATTGACTTCCTGACGGCGGAGGAGGACGCGCTTGCGCTACAGGGGCGCACAGTGGACAGGAGTGCTGAGGTAACTTTCAAATTAGGCCGCGCCTTGCAGGGCCTGACGCTCGACGATGCGCGTCACGCCTTGCGGCGTACGCTGGCGATAGAAGGGAAGCTCGATGGAGATTCAACGGCCCTGCTGCTGGAGGAGAAGAAGCTGATCGTGAACCAGTCCGGCCTCATCAACTATGTCGCCGATGGAACGCAGATTGAACATGTGGGAGGCCTGGAATATTTAAAGAAGTGGCTGCTGGCGCGGCGCAGACTGTTCATGGAGCGTGAAAGTATTGCCGCGGAGATCGTTCCCAAGGGTGTGCTGGTCATGGGGGTCTCGGGATGCGGCAAGAGCCTGTCCGTGAAGGCCATCGCCTCCTGCTTCGGGCTGCCGCTGTATCGCATCGACATGATCGAAGTCTTCTCCGGACGGCACGGCAGCCCCGATGCGGCTTTCGCCGCAGCCTGCCGCACGGTCGAGTCGCTGGCTCCCGCCGTGGTTTGGTTCGATGAAATCGAAATGGGGCTCACCGGTCAAGGCAGCGAGGCCGGCACCAACCTGGGTCGCATTTTCGCTTTCTTCCTTACCTGGATGCAGGAAAAAGCCCGCGGCTTGTTTGTGGCTGCGACTGCGAACCGCATCGACCTGCTGCCTGCGGAGATGATACGCAAAGGGCGATTCGACGAGGTGTTTTTCATCGATCTTCCCAGCGAAGAAGAGCGCGTCGAGATCTTCCGCATCCATCTTGAGAAGCGCGGCATCGATCCAGATGCCATTGAAGTAGGCCGCCTCCGGCGTATCACGCAGGGATGGACCGGAGCCGAGATCGAGCAGTGTGTGGTTTCTGCGCTGACCACTGTCCGGCTGGAAAACAAGTCGATGAACTTCGAGGAACTGCATCGGGCCGCAACCCAGGTGATTCCGTTGTCTAAGACCATGCGCGAGCAGGTGGAGCATATCCGCTCGTGGGCTTATGACCGCGCCGTGCGTGCCTCACCTCGCGAAAGCGGCCACTAAGTTCCGCTTGCGCAATCTAGTGCCCGGCCCGGCAGGGGAGATAGATGAGACGGAGCAAGGCGATGGGCACGGCAGCCGGACGTTATTACCGGCTCGGCTCGGCCCACGTTTCGGCCAGGGAAGCAAGGGAGTCCGTCTCGTAAAGCGCATCCTCCAGTTCGAGCCCTACCGCGAACTCGGAACCTTCGGCTCTACAGTAAATGATTTCGCCCAGCAGCAGCGTATTGCCCCATTCAACCTTGACCATGGTGCCGGGATCCAGCTTGCGGTGCAGATTCAGGCGGATCCCACCGGCGGAGAAATTCGCGAGACGCCCCTCCAGGGGAGTGCCTCTATGTTCAAGATTTGAAACAGTTACGGGCTGGTCGATCTCGAATCGGGCCTCACGTCGGCGATATTCCATATTCAACCCATCGACGTACTCGTTTAAAACTTTAGGCTGGAAGTTCCCGATCACACCGAGATGACATAGTCTGCTTCCATCAGGAGAGCTGCAATCTCGGCCATTCCCCGTACTTCGCCGACAGCCACCTTGTTGAGCAGGCCGTAGTAGTCGAGGCATGTTCTGCAGATGAAGATCTGCACTCCCATTCCCAGGAGCATCTGGAGGCCGAACAGGGCCTTCGACCCTTCGCAGGCGAGCTTTACTCCCTCGGTATAAAAGCAGATGGCCTGAGGTTTGACCTGCTGCCCTTCCAGGGAGTGAATGAATCGGTCGAACATGTCCACGCCGAATTGCCCGTCTGCCGGGCTGACGCAGCCCAGTCCTTCCTGCCTCACCAGCACGACCACTTTCTTATTCACTGTCACGCTCCAATATTCTGTTGAGACCCGGGTTGCATCGAAAGATTCTGCCACAACCGGACGGCAAAAAGGGGACATTCCGCTTTTCCGGTCTGCCGTAGCCATCTGAGTGCGAAGCGTGGAAAAGCGGAATGTCCCCTTTTCGCCCGCAGGGCAATGTTGTGGTATGGTAGGCGTCTCGCAGGCAAAGATCCGGGCGGCAGTGAGTGCGCCGACGATCGGATCCGGCACATGCGGTGATAGATGGAGTTTTGTCAGGCTGACTTTTCACTCAGGTCAATCCAGGAATGTCCCTCGAACGCATACGCAACATCGGAATCATCGCGCACATCGATGCGGGCAAGACCACCGCCACCGAACGCTTCCTCTACTACGCCGGGCTGACGCATAAGATCGGCGAAGTCCATGATGGTGCCGCGGCCATGGATTTTCGCAGCGACGAGCGCGAACGGGGGATCACGATCTCGGCTGCCGCCAGCACATTCACGTGGAATAACCACCAGATCAACCTGATTGACACTCCGGGGCACGTGGACTTCACGGCGGAAGTCGAGCGCAGCCTTCGTGTTCTGGACGGCGCGGTGGTCATTTTCTCAGGAGTGGAGGGGGTCGAACCGCAAAGCGAAACCGTGTGGTTGCAGGCAGACCGGTACGCAATGCCCCGGCTGGCTTTTATCAACAAACTCGACCGGGCAGGCGCGGATCACATCCGGGTGTTTGAGCAGATCGAAAGCAGGCTGGGAGCGCGCGCCGCGTTTGTCAATCTGCCGCACTGGACCGAGGACAAGCTGGACGGGATTCTGGATGTCCTGGATCTGCGCTGGCTGGTGTTCGACGCGGCCTCGCACGGAAGCGAAATCGAGTCGCGGGAAATCCCCGTCGAACTTTCCGATGCCGTGCAGAAAGCGCGCGACCGGCTTGTGGAGAAGACGGCCAATTGTGTGGAGTGGCTTGCGGATCTCTACCTTGCAGGTGAGGCCATACCCGCCGGAATGTTGAAACAGGCTATTCGCGAGGCCACGGTGGCGTGCAAACTGGTCCCTGTTCTTTGCGGCGCCGCACTCCGTGATCTGGGGGTCCGGCCGATTCTGGATGCCGTTTGCGACTACATGCCATCGCCGCTCGACCGGCCACCCATGAAGGGGATCAACCCGGACAACGGGGAGCCGGTGGAACGCCCCATGACACTCGACGCGCCTTTTTCCGCCCTGGTTTTTAAGGTAGTTGCCACGGCAAACACCGATTTCTTCTGGCTCCGGGTGTATTCGGGCTCACTCACGCCTGAAGAGTACTGTCTGCACCCGCGCTCGAAACAACGGATGCGCCTGCGGCGTCTCCTGCGTCTGCAAGCCGACCAGACGGAGTCCATCGAGCGGGCAGCCTGCGGCGATATTGTTGCCGTTCCTGGCTTGAAGGATGTCATCACCGGCGACACCGTGTGTGCTCCGAACCACCCGATCACCTTCGAACCGATTCATTTTCCTCAGACAGTTGTCTCGATGGCTGTGGAGGCCCGAACGCCGGGGGACCGCGATCGCCTCTCCGGGATTATCAGCCGGTTGACGCGCGAAGACCCAACGCTCACTGTCCGCAGCGACATTGAGACAGGTCAATTGATTTTGTCCGGAATGGGGGAGTTGCACCTCGAGATCACAAAAGATCGCATGCTGCGGGAGTTCAACGTGGCTGCCCGTTTTGGCCGGCCCCGTGTGTCCTATCGCGAGACCGTGTCCGGCACCGGGATCGGTGAGGGCGATTTTGCTAAGCGCATCGGTGATACCCTGGTTTCAGGACGCGCCGTGATCGAGGTCATGCCAAGGCCCAGGCCCGCAGGAGACCGCAGCATGCCTCCGGTAGAAATCGATTTAAAGTCCATTGCCGCCCACTTGCCGGTGGCTCTCCAGAAAGAGGCCAGAACGTTCCTCCTGAGCAGCTGCAGTTCCGGAGGCCCTT
>CAYGWQ010000360.1:0-5399 GCA_964353465.1 uncultured Acidobacteriota bacterium
CTTGCGGGACTGGATCCTAAGTCCAGCGCGTCTGCCAATTCCGCCACTTTCGCAGCAGTCCGGCCTCGGATCTCTGTTCCGGGATTTCCCGTGGAATACTGGGACCGGGCGAAGCGGGAAGTATCGCAAGCAAAACAATTTTGGAGCTTCGGTCCTTTGACCAATTGCGAAATCTAGCAAACACAAGCGATAATGTCAACTTGAGATCAGTCGCGTGCGCATCGGGTACAGCCAGCCGGCCGCCTGGACAACTATGGAACCTCAAAGACCTCTAAAACCTCAAAGAAGTCAGGGCTCCAATCAGTGCATCTCCCAGTTTTTTTTGGCCTTTGAGGTCTTTGTGGTTGGCTTCGGCGGTTTTGCCACATCGGTGCCGGCGACGGAGGTGGCTGACTGAATCGAAGCTCCGGAAGGGAGGTGGGAAGTGCGGGCGATGGTGCTGCTCTCGGGTGGATTGGATTCTGCGGTTGCCCTGTACTGGGCCCGCGCGCAGGGATGGGAGATCCACACCATAGAGTTCGAATATTACGAGCGCCCCGAACGCGAGCGCCGGGCCTGCCGTGATCTGTGTAAGCATGCTACGATCACAAACAGGATTGTCACCCCCATCCCGTTCATCCGCGAAATCGCCGACATCCCCGAAGGAGAACTGGCGAACTCCGCCCTCGCCCGTGCGCCGCAGGGTTATATACCCCTGCGCAACCTGATTTTCTACACCCTGTCCGGCTATTATGCGGAGGTCCTGGGCGCTCGTTACATCGTCGGAGGTCATAACCGCACCGACAGCGAGAGCTTCCCCGATGCGGGAAAAGCGTTTTGGGACCAGCTCAACCGGATCCTGACGATTGCCATCTGGAGCCATGGTGAGGTCGGGACCAAGATTGTGCTGCCCCTCATCGAAATGGGAAAAGTGGAGGTCATTCGGCTGGGCCGGCAGCTCGGAGTGCCATTCGAGGTGACCTGGAGCTGTTATTTTGATGCCGACCGTCCCTGCGGTGCCTGTGAGTCATGCATTGAGCGCAACACCGCCTTTGCTGCTGCCGGGCTGGGGTGAATTTTGGATTTGGGCTTTGACCGGGATTACGCTGAGGCAAATGCCAGAATCGCCGTTCGGGATCCACGGTGTTCGAAAATGCTTCCAGGCTCTGGTCTTCTGAATCATTCTGGCTATGGAGAGAAAACATGAAACTTGGGATCATCGAATACATAGATTGTGCCCACTACCTGCCCGGGCACAAAAAGTGCGGTACATTGCACGGGCACACGTACAGGGTTGAAGTTACGGTCGAAGGAGAGAACAAGACCGGGATGATCATAGACTTCGGCGACCTGAAGGGGATTCTCCGGGACACCCTCAACCTGTACGATCACAGGTCAATGAATAATTTTCTCGAGTATCCCTCCGTCGAGAACATCTGCGAGATGATTCATCGCGAGCTGGCAGGTCGTCTCTCTTTTCCCTACACAGTCCGGGTCTGGGAAGGGAAAGGAAAATGGGCTGAAATGTGATGGAACGCCCGGGCATCTACTTGGCAAGCACAGGATACAGCGTGGGATTGAACAGGAGCCGCGCAACATCGTGATTTGAGCGCGCCAGATCTTCCACCACTTTGCCGGCGGCCCCGGGTTTTGCGGCTACAAACCAGCCGTATTCTTCATCCAGGGCTTGAGCGACCTCCTTAAGCCTGGCGGCATCCAGGTGCCGTATCCTGTCTTCCATGAGGGGCCTGACGATCAGATAGCGCAGGAACTGGGTAAAGGCTTCCTGAAATTGGGGTCCCAGGGCATTGATCGCGCTCGGTTTCTCATAGCGAAAAGGAACGAGGGATGGCTTGGACGGGATAAAGTCCAGCCGCAGGGTGGGTGCATTGTTCACCGTTATGAGATCGCCAACGGTTCCCCATCGTGCCGTCAGGCGGGCGGCGGTGAATTCCGCGATTTCCGCTGTGATGGTCCGTGAGTTCCCCAAAGTCTGAAGAACTGCCGGCGTTGATTCCCAGAGCGGCATCGGTTCGAGGTCGGGTGCTGCCGCCGCGATCTCCGCCATCCGCACAGTCGCGGCTAGTGAGGTCCACCGCAAGTCGGCCTTCCCCTCCGGAGCATTTACAGGGAGCAGAATGATGCGCACGGGAGCCGGGAGCGCCGGCGCGGCTGCAGGCGTACGCTTCCGGAAAAAGCACCCGGACTGGAGAAACAAGCCGGGGAGGGCGAGCAATATCAGGATGAGGAATAGCGTTTGAGCGTGCGCGAACTTCCGATTCACGCCTTCCGGAATCATGGGGGATCTGTGCATTTTTGCTTTATCTCCAGGCATACGAAATCGAATTGCGTGCTGGCTAACGTTCCCATTAACCCGATTCGAGAGCGCCGGCCAGCGCCTCCGCAATATGCAGGGCTTTGCGTCCGGTCGCATGGAGAATCTGCTGGCGGCAGGAAGTGCCGGATGCCACAATCAGAGCATCGGCGCGCGACTCCCGGATCGCGGGGAAAAGCCTCATTTCACCGACCTGCAATGATATCTCGTAATGCTCCTTCTCGTAACCGAAAGCTCCGGCCATGCCGCAACAGCCGGAATCGATCTCTTCGGCTGTGAAGCCCGGCGGCGTTTTCAGAAGCCGCATGGAAGGCTCGGAACCGACCAGGCTCTTCTGATGGCAATGACCATGAAGCAGGACGGAGCCCCGCTTGCTTGAAAACCGCGGCCGCCAAGCCCCGGTATCCAAACGGCGGCAAAGATATTCCTCGAGTGACAGAACCCTGTCGGCCAACCTCTGCGCTTCTTTGGTCCCCAGCAGATCCGGATAATCGTCGCGCAAGGTCAGGATACAACTCGGCTCGCAACCCACTACGAATGTCCCGGCCTCGACAAAAGGTGCCAGGATGGCGACGTTTGCGCGCGCATTCACCTTTGCCTTGTCCAGCAGCCCCTTTGAAATCATGGGTCTGCCGCAGCAGGATACCTGGGGGACTAGCACTTGCGCACCGCTGTCCTCCAGAATCCGCAAAGCCGCGATGCCGATCCACGGCTCATTGTAGTTGGTGAACGTGTCGTTGAAAAGGACAACCTTGGGCGCGCCCTGGGGAAGAGCACGTGGAGGGTGCTTGCGCAACCAGCGCCGGAATGTCTGCCGCACAAAGGGCGGCAGGTGACGCTCGGGATGAATGCCGAGCAGGCGATGCGTGATCCGCCTCATGACGGGCATGCGCATGACCCAGTTCGAGAAGGGTGCGGCGGCAGAGCCCAGCCTGCTCAGGGCGGCGATATTCCCGAATACGCGCGAGCGCAAGGGGACGCCGTGGGTCTCATGATAATGGGCGAGAAATTCGAACTTGAGTTTAGCCATGTCCACGTTTGCCGGACACTCGGTCTTGCAAGCCTTGCAGGCGAGGCAGAGGTCCAGGGCTTCCAATAATCGGTCGCGCCCGTACTCCTCGAAGGGCAAACCTCCGGAAAGCACCGCGCGCAGGGCGTTGGCGCGGCCGCGGGTAGAGTGCTCTTCCTCGCGTGTGACCATGTAGGAAGGGCACATGGTGCCTGTGTCCAGTTTGCGGCAGACCCCCATGCCGTTGCACTGCTCGAGAGCACGCGCGAGTCCGCCTTCGCGCGCAAAATCGAGCCGGGTGGCAACATGGACCGGCTTATAGTGCGTCCCGTAGCGCAGGTGTTCCGTCATGGGCGGGGCATCGGTTATCTTGCCGGGATTCATTGTGCCTGCCGGGTCGAAGGCGGCCTTGAGCTCCCGGAATGCGGCATAGAGGCGCTCCCCGAACAGCTGCCTGTTCCAATGGCTGCGCACAAGTCCGTCGCCGTGCTCTCCGCTCATCGACCCCTTGAACTCGACAACCAGCTCTTTCACGGCCGCTGCGATGTCCGCCATTTTCTGAACACCGGATGCTTCCTTCAGGTTGATCAACGGCCGTATGTGCAGACACCCTACCGAAGCATGGCCATAGAAGCCGGCGCGCACATTGTGCCGTGCGAGAATCTGGCGGAAGCGCCTCACATACTCGCTCAAGCGCTCAGGCGCTACGGCCGTGTCTTCGACGAAGGCTACCGGTTTCGAGTCCCCCCGGATGCTGGAGAGCAGGCCGACCCCGGCTTTGCGGATCGCCCAGACATCTGCCTGGTCGGCCGGCCGCTGTACGTGAACATACGCTGTACCCATGTTCCGGTCCCGAAGGCGCTGGTCGAGCTGCATGCACCTGTTTTGCACTTCTGCCTCGGTTTCGCCGAAAAACTCGACAATCAGGATCGCAGCGGGATCCCCTTTGATGGAGGCCATTTTCCGCGCGTAGCCGGGCTGCAACCGCGTCAGATCGAGCAGCATTTTGTCCACGAGCTCGACTGCGGCAGGCTGCAGCGAGAGTATCTCCTGCAATGCTTCCAGAGCGGCAACGAGGTCGGGAAAATGGACGAGATCCAGCCCCTTGACCGGGGGCTCGCGCGTCAGATTCAATACGGCCTCGGTGCAGGTGGCCAGCGTTCCCTCGCTGCCGACGATCAGGCGGCAGAGGTTGCCTCCATCTCCCCTCATGACGCTGTCCAGGTTGTAACCTCCGACCCGGCGCATGATTTTCGGATAGCGCTCGGAGATTTCCTCCCGGTTTTCCGACACCAGGCGACCGACCGTGCGGTAAATCCTCCCTTCCGAACTATCCCGCGCCGCCTTGCCTGCCCATTCCTCGGGAGTCAACTCGGCGAAGCCCGCTTCCTCACCCGTCGCCAGCAGCACCCGCATCCGGCGGATATGATCCAGGGTGATGCCGTATAGAACCGAATGGGAACCGGAGGAGTTGTTGCCGATCATGCCGCCCAGCGTGGCTCGATTGCTGGTTGCCACATCCGGGGGGAACCGCCAGCCGGACTTATGCAAATGCGCGTTCAGCTGGTCAAGAATAACGCCGGGCTCCACGCGGGCGTACCGATCCTCGAAGTTCACCTCCAGGATCCGGTTCATGTATTTGGAAAAATCGATCACTACCGCGGATGCAACGGTCTGGCCCGCCAGTCCTGTTCCGCCTCCCCTGGGAAGGAGCGGCAATCCGTGACGTGCCGCGAGAGATACGGCGGCGGCCGCGTCATCGTGTCCGCGCGGTACAAGAACCGCGAGAGGCTCGATCTGATAGATGCTGGCGTCGGTGCTATAGAGAACTCGGGTAAAGGGGTCCAAGTGGATTTCTCCGGAAAACTCGCTCCGGAGCTCTGCGGCGAAATCCTGGATCTGTTCATCGAGGCTGCTCACGCTGTATCCTTTATCACAAAGGCTCATTGGGCACCAACCGATTTCCAGTCAAAGGCGCGTTCATGCTGTGCGCCGAAGGCGCCTTGGAGTGCGGCGCTTCTGCCTGGACCTTGTACGCATTTGTGCTGGTGTAGATATAATTGCAAGACCGGTGCC
>CAYGWQ010000361.1:0-5366 GCA_964353465.1 uncultured Acidobacteriota bacterium
GGGAATTGGTAGCGACGGGTGGAATCGAACCACCGACCTTGGGGTTATGAATCCCACGCTCTAACCGACTGAGCTACGTCGCCACATGCTATCGAAGATTGGCCATACCCCTGTGGTTCTGCATTTTGCGGTCTCTGACCGCATATTTCAAGGGCAAAGTAGCCATTGCCGCAGAGCCGGCCGGGGGGTTCGGCGGTCGAAAGCACCTGCAGGATAGCCTGATCCCAGGTGCCCGGCAAGTCAGCTGCTGTCTCGACTTAGCTAGTACCTGTCGCGTAACTCCCTTTTCGGACCGAATCTTCCGCCAACCAGACCAATCATGTGCGGGCGGGCTTTAGCCCGTGCCCGGTATACCTGAATGAGAGAGCGGGGCTTCTGTCCACGCATTGCCTTAATAACGAATGAATTACGCTTATGAAATCCACCGGTCGAGGTTGTTATCTTTAATGCGCGGGCTAAAGCCCGCCCCCACGTGTGACATCAACCCGGCGAGCGCTGCGGGTTGGACAATGAGTTTCGCGACAGATACCAGGCTATCCGTCGGGCTTTTCGACTATAGCCCTCGGCGATCCTTCTTTTGCCTGGCCCTGGGCCTAATGAAACTCTGGTAACTAGTCGAAAAGCAAGAAGATGAAATACTGGCATACTCTGCTATACACAGGGGTGCTTCTCGGCGGCGCTCCGGCAGCCTGGACTGCGGTGGCCTGGGATCCACTGTTCGTGTCGAGCTGGGTGGCATTTGGTCTGGCATTCCTCGTGACCGTTCCGTTGGTCGCTCTTGCCGGGCTGATCGGGGAGGCAGGCGGACGGCCGCCGGATCAAGCCGTTTCGGCGAACCGGAAAACGCCGCCGCCCCCTGCAGATCAAAAGGCGCGGGCGCAAGTCGGCGACGCCACGCGTATGCAGGCCATGACCCAGTTTACTATGGACCACACTTCCGACTCCGCCTTCTGGATTGCGCAGGACGGGCGCCTTATGTACGCAAACAAGGCGGCCTGCCGGTGGCTGGGCTTTACCCATGAGGAATTGCTGGCGCTGACCGTACACGACATCGATCCGCTCTACCCAAGAGATCGTTGGCCCGAGCATTGGGAGCACATCAAAAAGATCGGATCCCATACTTTCGAATCGAGACATCGCACCAGGGATGGTCGTGAGTTTCCCGTGGAAATCACGAGCAATTATCTCGAATTCGAAGGAGAAGGATATCTCTGCGCCTTCGCTCGAAATATCACGGAGCGCAAACTTATCGAAAAGGCACTGCGGGAGAGCGAGGACCGCTCTCGGGAGTTGTTCGAGAATGCCAACGACATCATTTATACCCATGATTTGAACGGCAACTTCACCACGATTAATGCAGCGGTAGAACAGATTGTGGGCTATACGCGGGCCGAGGGCCTGCGGATGAATGTTGCCCAGATTGTGGCCCCGGAATTCCTGGAGATCGCCCTGGATAAGATGGAAGCCATGTTCACGGAAAACGTTCCGGTCTCCCTGGAAATCGAGATCATTGCCAAGGACGGACGACAAATTCCGGTTGAAGTCAACACCCGCCCGATCCGGCGCGATGGGAGGATAATCGGGGCGCAAGGAATCGCTCGAGATACCACAAGGCGCAAGGAGTTTGAAAGGGCTCTGCGCCAGGCCGAGGCGAAGTACCGCAGCATTTTCGAGAATGCGGTGGAGGGTCTATTCCAGAGCACTCCTGAAGGAACGCTGCTCAGCTGCAATCCGGCGATGGCCAAGATCTTCGGCTACGACACTCCCGAGGAATTCCAAGCCGCCGTGGCGGCGCACAGCGTGTACGTCAAGCCGGAGCGGCGCAGTGAGTTTGTCAACCTGATCAAAGACCGGAGCTTAATATCGGGATTCGAATCGGAGGTGTATCGCAAAGACAAAAGCATCATCTGGATTTCGGAGAAAGCGCGGACGGTGCGGGATGAAAAGGGAGAGATCCTGTACTACGAAGGATTTCTGGAAGACATCACCGAACGGAAGCGGACCGCCGAGGAGCTGCGGCTGGCGAAGGAGGCTGCGGAAGCCGGGTACCGCGCCAAGAGCCAGTTTCTCGCCAACATGAGCCACGAGATTCGCACGCCAATGAATGGGATTATCGGCATGACCGAGCTCGCACTCGGCACCGATCTCAACCGGGAACAGCGCGAGTACCTGGAAGTTGTCAGAAGCTCTGCGGACTCGCTGCTGTCTCTGATCAACGACATCCTCGATTTCTCGAAGATCGAAGCGGGCAAACTGCAGCTGGATCCCATCGAGTTTTGGCTGCGCGCGGCCCTGGACAGCATATTCAATACGCTGGCTCTGCGTGCCCAGCGGAAGGGCCTCGAGCTGAGCTGCAATATCCTGCCCGATGTTCCCGACACTCTGATCGGAGATCCGGAACGGCTGCGCCAGATCATCCTGAACCTGACGGACAACGCCATCAAGTTTACCGAAAAGGGGGATGTTGTCGTCCATGTGCAGAGCAACTGGGTGTCGGCTAATGGAGCGGTGTTGCAGTTTACCATCACGGATACCGGCATCGGCATCGCCGATGAAAAGCAGGAATCGATTTTCGAGGCCTTTTCGCAAGCAGACAATTCGATGACCCGCAGGTATGGCGGCACCGGCCTGGGATTGACCATTACCTCTCAGCTGGTTGAGATGATGGGGGGCGAGATCTGGCTCGAGAGCAAGCTGGGGAAAGGGAGTGCGTTCTATGTGGCCATTCCCTTCGAGCTGCCCGACTCTGTGCCGGGGCCGCTGCCGAGCCAGAGCTCGGTGGTTCCGTTACGCGACAAGCGCGTGCTGGTTATCGATGACAACAACACGAACCGGCGTATCCTGCAGGTGATGCTGTTCAACTGGCACATGAGGCCGCAGATCTCCGAGGGAGGTCCAGCGGGCCTGAACGATTTGCGGCGAGGCATCGACACCGGCGATCCTTACACGCTCGTCATTCTGGATGCCATGATGCCGGACATGGATGGTTTTGAGGTGGCGGAGAAGATTCGTGCGGCTCCAGACATGACCCAAATCCCCATCATTTTTCTTGCTTCCGCCGACGTCAAAAGACGCGCGGCACGCTGCCGCGCGTTGGGGATCAGCACATACCTCATGAAGCCCGTCAAGCAGTCGGATCTGCTGGGTGCCATCCTGCGCACCCTGGCTCCTGTGGAGGGAAACCAGAGCGGTCTCCAAGTCTCGGATAATGCCGGTGCCGTCGGCACCTCGTGGCAACTGAAGGATCAAGCCGACGCCCCCCCCAAGCATCACATCCTTCTGGTCGAGGACAACCCGACGAATCAGCTACTGACAAGTAACCTGCTGAGGAAGCGGGGATTCGCGGTATCGGCTGCGGGGAGCGGCAAGGAAGCCGTGGCCGCATTTGCCGCCCAGAAGTTCGATCTGATTGTGATGGATGTCCAGATGCCCGAGATGAACGGGCTCGAAGCCGCCGCTGCCATCCGCGAAATAGAAAGGGGCACCGGCTCCCGCACTCCCATCCTGGCACTGACCGCACACTCGGCAGCGGAGGACCGACATCGCTGCATCGCAGTTGGGATGGACGCATACATACCGAAACCGATCCGGATCCGTGAGTTCATGAACGCCATTTCCCAACTGCTGCCTTCCATCGACGGCCTCATCCCGGACAGCTCGAATCCCGAAGCGCCTGCAGAATGTATCGACGCGCGGGGCCTCATGGAACGCTTCGACGGGGACACGGAGCTTCTTCAGGAGGCTGCCGAGATCTTTTGCCAGAACTACCCAAGGCAGCTGGCGCAACTGCGCTCTGCGGTGGCCGGCGGCGATTGTGAAACCATAGAACGGTGCGCTCATACCATCAAAGGCTCCGTCAGCACGCTGGGCGGAGTCGCTGCGGCACATGCCGCCCTCCGGCTGGAAAGAGTGGGCCACTCGCGGAATCTGCAAAATGCTCTGGAAGCTTGCGCAGCGCTGGAAAGCGAAATCGAGCGCCTCATCCCCGCGCTCATCGAACTCGTCTAGGAGCAGGGAAACATGAAAGTGCTGATTGCGGATGATGATGATGTCTTGCGCCACATTCTCCAGACCCAGCTCACCAAATGGGGGTATGACGTAGTTGAGGCGAGGAATGGACTTGAGGCGTGGAGGCTCCTCAATGGCAACGATGCTCCCAAGCTGGCCATCCTCGATTGGATCATGCCAGGGATGGACGGGGTCGAGGTTTGCAAGGAAATCCGCAAGCGCGAAGATCATCCCTACATCTACCTGTTGTTGTTGACGGCGAAACACAAAAAAGAAGATGTCATCGCCGGAATGGAAGCAGGGGCTGACGACTACATTGCCAAACCCTTCGAACCCCAGGAACTCAAAGTGCGCCTGCGCGCCGGCCGGCGCATTCTCGACCTGCAGGCGGAGTTACTGTCGGCCCGGGAGACCCTGCGCTATCAGGCGACTCACGATTGCCTGACGGGCCTTTTGAACCGCTCGGCCACGATCGAAGCGCTGCGCAACGAACTGGACAGGGCCAGCCGCCAGGAGTCCCCGGTGTGCCTGATGCTTGGGGATATCGATCATTTCAAGATCATCAACGATACGTATGGACACACGGTCGGGGATGCCGTCCTGTGTGAGGCGGCACAAAGAATGAGGTCTTCGCTACGCACCTACGACAGCGTCGGCCGCTACGGCGGTGAGGAATTCTTGTTCGTCCTGCCGGGATGCGATGTCCAAAACGCGCGGAGCCAGGCAGAGAGGATTCTGGCCGCCATCACGAGCCGGCCGATCGAACTCCCGCGGGTTGCCATCCCCATCACTCTGAGCATCGGAGTGTTGGTCAAGTACAACGTCACGGTCAATGATCTGGAATCCCTCATCCAGGCGGCGGATTCCGCACTCTATGCAGCGAAGATCCAGGGGCGCAATCGTGTGGTGCTCTCCGAGACCTGTGAGGCCCCGCTGAAATCCATTCCTGCAGTGGCCGTCTTTCAGCCGCGCGCATAAAGGCGGCTCCCGCACATAAGCGCTAAGATAAGCTCGCTACAAACTTGGACTTGGACCTAGACCTCGGCGTGGACTTGGACGATCCTGCCTGATGTGAACTTCCGCCTGTGATTCAGACAGTACGGATAGCAGGGCGGGAAGGGGCAGAAAAGAATGAGTGAACCTCGAAGACCTCAAAGGAGCAAGCGCTTTTGCCTCCTTTGCATGGGCGGCCTTCGGCCAGCATCTTTGCACGAGTCATGCGGGAAAGCGTATAACGCTCAGGCATCAACCAAGCCGGCTGGCGTTGCTTTCCCGCGCGACTCGCGCAAAGATGCTGCACCGCGCAGCGCTGCGCCCATGCAGAGGAGGCAAAAGCGCTTGCCTTCCATGCATCCGGC
>CAYGWQ010000362.1:0-5330 GCA_964353465.1 uncultured Acidobacteriota bacterium
TTTGTCCGGCTGAACATCACCCGCCCCACCTACAGCGGCGATCCGACCGCGCGGATCTACGAGTTCGAGGTTTACGGCGCGGACCCCTCGGCCAACCTGGCGCTCCGGCGTCCGGCCACCGGCAGCGTCCCCTGCTACGACGACCAGGGCCCGGAGAAAGCCTTCAACGGCAGCGTTTCCGGCGGCAGCAGTGACAAATGGTGCACCCACGAGTATTCGGCCTTCCTGCAGGTGGACCTCGGCGTGCCGGTCAAAGTGAGACGATTCGTCGTACAGCATGCCAGCGCAGGAGGGGAAAACGAGGAATCCGACACCCGGGACTTCAACATCCAGGTGAGCACGGATGGGAAGATATTCGTCAACGTCGTGTCGGCTACGGGTGCCGGATACGTCGACGAGCGCACGAAGCGCCGCACGCTGACCTATTTCGACGGACGCCGCGAGGCGCGCCTCCAGTTTGGCGACGGCAGGCTTATCTCAAAGAACATCCGCGATCTGCTGAATTTCGAGGAAGACCGACAGATTTTTGCCGGCGTTTTCCAGTTCTTCTATCTGCGGCTGGCGATTTTCTTCGGCTGCCTCGGCATTTTCATGAATTTATTCCGCGGGGAGATGCTGGACAAGACGCTCCATTACTGGTTCCTGGCGCCCGCACGGCGTGATGTGCTGCTGGCCGGCAAATACGGGGCCGGCCTGATCGCGTCTTCGGTGATCTTTGCCGGCGGTGCCCTCCTCTGCTTTGCGATGATGCTGTGGCCGCAGGATCCCGCCGCGGTGCAATCCTATTGGCAGAGCGCAGGAATGGCGCACGCCTTCTGGTACACAACTGCCGCTGTTTTAGGGTGTGTCGGCTACGGGAGCGTCTTCCTTGCCGCCGGCCTGCTGTTGCGCAACCCGATCATCCCTGCGGCCGTGCTGCTCGCATGGGAGGGCGTCAACGGCTTCCTGCCCGAGATCCTGCAGAAAATGAGCGTTCTGTACTACCTCCAATCGCTGTGCCCGGTACCGCCGCCCACCGACAAGAGCGCTCCGGCAATCATTCAGCTGCTCATGTCCCCGGCTGCGCCCGCCTCGCGCCTCGGGGCGATTCTAGGCCTGCTCGTGGTGACGGCCCTGGTGCTCTGGATCGCTCGCATCGCCATCCGCCGCATGCAGGTCTCCTACGGCAACGAGACATAGGTTCCCCGCAGCCTGATTTTTCTTGCAAATAGTCAGAGAAGTCATGGATAAAGACTTCACCCGGCCGTTCGATGCTCGAGGTGATACCGGATACGATGAACCGAATGACGGCACATGGAGGATTACCGTGAAAATCCCAGATGACCACGTTGAACTTGAGCCGAGCGAATCGGGAGCCGAGGAACACGACCGGGCAGATACCCGCGAAGTGGACCGCCGGACGTTCATGCTGCTGTCGCTCGCGGCCACGGCGGCAGGCACACTGGGCCTCGACTCGACCCGTGCCCAAGGGCCGGGCGCGGCGGCCCAACAGCCGCCACCACCGCCCGTACCACTCGGCAACGGCGAAGCGCCAGCCCTGCAGTTTCAGCCGTACCCCGGCGGCACGGGTGCCATGTTGGAGAAGCTCGCGCGGGAGCGGGGGCGCGCGGCATTCGAGCGCTCCGAATTTGCGATTGAGCCCTGGCGTGGACCGGTTCCGACATCACCCGACGAGATCGCCTTTCTCCCGGCTCACAGGCTTGCTGCCCTTATCAAAGCGCGCAAAGTGTCGTCCATGCAGCTGACCGACATCTATCTCGCTCGTTTGAAGCGCCTGAACCCCGTCCTTCTTTGTGCCGTAGCGATCATGGAGGAGCAGGCACGGGCGGAAGCGGCGAAAGCCGACGTCGAGATCAAAGCCGGCAAGTATCGAGGTCCGCTCCATGGCCTTCCGTACGGGTTGAAAGACATTTTCTCGATCAAGGGTGTGCCAACGACGTGGGGCGCCGCGGACTTCGAAAACCGTATTATCGACGAGGACGCCGAGGTCGCAGTACGGGTGCGCAAAGCGGGTGCCGTGTTGATCGCCAAACTCGCAACCGGGCTATTCGCTCAAAACGACCAGTGGTTCAGGGGACGCACGAACAACCCGTGGAACCTCGCGCAGGGATCGAGCGGATCGTCCGCCGGCCCGGCATCGGGGACCATTGCAGGCTGCGTGGCGTTTTCCATCGGGACCGAGACCCAGGGGTCCATTGTCTCGCCGTCAATCCGTTGCGGGGCAAGCGCGCTGCGTCCGACCTTCGGCAGGGTGAGCCGGTTCGGCGGCATGGTGCTCGCGTGGTCTATGGACCGCGTCGGGCCGATTTGCCGCACAGTTGAAGATTGCGCGATGGTGTTCAATGTGATTCACGGCGTGGACGAGAAGGATCCGTCGACCGTCATGACACCGTTCCGATTCGACCGCAACATTGCACTGGCATCGCTGCGCATCGGTGTGGATCCGAATGCCCCCAAGGAACTCGTGGCCAAGCTGCGCGAACTTGGCGCAAAGCCAAGGGAAATCGGACCCCGGCCGACAGTTGCGGGAATGGGCGGCGGCGCCCTCGGTGTCGAAGGAGCAGCAGCCTTCGACGAATATGTGCGGCGCAAGGCGAAGGAGACCGGACTGGACCTGACCAACCTTCCGGAACTCGCCGGTCGCGGCAGCGGTGGGGCTGGGCGCGGCGCCGCCCCGGAGGGCGGCGCCCGTGGCGGTCCGGGCGGCCCGCCGGCGAATCCGATGGCGCCGGCCGACTGGAATCCCCGCTTCGTAAACGGCCGCACCACGCGTGCCTTCGAGTATGTGCAGGGCCAGCGGCGGCGCTACATGCTCATCAGCAAGTGGGCGGACTATATGAAGGATCTCGACCTGTTCATCGGCAGCCCCCAGGCCGACGTCGGGGCCAACGCCCAGACCGGGCACCCGTGCGTGGTGGTCCCCTACAAATTCGATCTGCCGCAGCAGGGAGGCGGCAGAGGCGGCGGGGCGCAGCCGCCGCCCGACCTCAAGCCTCAGCCGATCTGTGCCGTGATTGTCGGCAACCTGTTTGCCGACGACATCATCCTGTCCGTCGCGCATCAACTGCAGGTGCATACCGATGTGCATCTGAAGCATCCCATGCTGTAAAACGCGATGCATGAGAACGACGATTCGAATCAACAATGACCTTCTGCGCCGCGCCAAAAAACGCGCCGCAAAGGAAAACTAGGGTAATTTGATTCCCGTCACCATGACTCCTACAATCACAACAATTCCCGAAACTGTTCCGGCGTCAGTCCGGCGGTTTTGGCGATGCCGCCCATGGTGATGGCGTTGATGGGATTGTGGCGCGGAATCACGAGGCGGACTTTGCCATTGCTCATGATGATGTGGCCACTTTCGCGGGCGATGCGGTAGCCGAGCTTTTGAAAGACGCGCACCGCGTCGTGCGGGCTGATGCCGGAAAGCTTCGGCATATCAAACGGTTACTTCGGTGAGCGTGCCGGCTTCGCGTCCGGCTTCGGCCCGGGCGTCTTCCTCGGCGACTTCCAGCCAAAGTCGGATGGCTTCGCGGATGTTGGCGAGCGCTTCCGCCTGCGTTTTCCCCTGACTCCAGCAGCCGGGCAGGGCCGGACAAGAAACCGCAAATCCTTCATCGGACGGGATGAGAATCACCGGATATTTCATGCGGATAGGATAGTTCCGAATCAAATTGCTTTCAAGAGGCTTAACCCCATGCGTGAGAATGTTTGGATTGCAGCCCCACCGCGCGCGCACCCGCTCTCGGCCCTAATGCCCAGCGTCGCCCGTAAGTCCTCCGAATGCCGGCCAAGCACCCGTCCGATCAACGTGTGCCCGAGCGCATGCGCAATCTCGAGCGACAAACGCGGGATTCGGGGCAGGCAGCGAATGGCCGGACGGAAACGGTTTCTGGGCGGCAGAAAGCCCGGCCATTCGCTGCCTGCCCCGAATCCTCCCCCGGATTTCCTTCCTTGCCTCCCCGATTTCCCATTATGCTCCCGGATAGAAACGCCTATAAGTCGCCGCTTTTTTGGCAGACCAGAGTATAATGATCGCCGAGTGAGGTGACTTGCATGCTCGCCAGCTATATCGATCACGCCATGGAATTGGCCGTTTACGGGATCATTGAGGACGAGGGATTTTACTGGGGCGAGATTCCGGGTCTTCAGGGAGTCTGGGCGCGACACAAAACTCTCGAAGGATGCCGGCGCGAGTTGAGGGAGGCCCTGAGCGATTGGCTTGCGTTGCGCCTGCGCATGGGCCTGAATATTCCGGTCCTGGATCAAATTGACTTGAACAATCTGGCAAAACCCGCCTGAATCCGGAGCGGACCAGCGTCGCAGAAACCAGACCCTGCCCTTTCTGATCGATGGACACAGGACAATCGAATACGGAATAGCAAAAATCAAGCCTAACCCTCATCCGAGCGCCTTTCGACGACTCATCTTGTGCAGATTCAATAAATGCCCGGGCCCGGCACCGATCCCCACACCGATCCCCACCGATCAATGGGCGAGATTTTTTCGCTCATTTTCGATTTTAACCGTTAGACAGTGCGGAACGGACTGGTGCCACAAAGGTCTCTTGGGACAGGAGGGATGTGCAATGGGAAGAATGTCGAGACTGCACAAGGAAAGGCGTGAAAATCGGGTCAGGAGTCTTCCAGACAGTTCCAGGAGCAGGCGGGAAGCCAATGGGAGCCCATCTGACCGCATTACGGAGTTGGAAGACAGTCTGAAGCGGCTCGCCGACGGAGATTTCGAGATGTCCGGAAATCTGCCGCCTGAAATCCAGAAGACTCACCTGGAGGATATTCTGGCATTCGAGTCGGTCAGTACAGGGACCGCTTTGTTTCAAGGGCTGGAGGCACATGGAGTGGATCTGCCGCCGCCGGATAAACTGGATGATCGGCAGAGTGTTGAAAAGATAACCGAGATATTGGGCGCGCTGTCGAAGCTGCAGGTATTTTTGGTCGGGTTTGAGCAAATGGCTCCGCGCGAATTCTATTCGACACTTTGGAACCAGACGCTCTGGGAGGGATGTTATGTCGAGAAGCGTATTCCGGGCGCCGTGACAATCATTGATGTTTCCCACAGCATGTCCCGGTCTGATTTGCGGCAATACATCGAACAGCGGACCAAGTCTCGGGTCGTACATTGAACCCTGGTGACCGGGTCCGCCATCGTAGAACCTGGACACCCATTTTTTTGCGGCTTTTTCCTGGCACTTTCTATGAGTCCGCCGCTAGGAATGTCAAGAGAGGTGGACCATGGCTTTGCCGCGCAGCAAATGCGTCCGGGAAGGGCAAGAAGGGGTGTATCACTGCTTCAGCCGGTGTGTCCGCCGG
>CAYGWQ010000363.1:0-5262 GCA_964353465.1 uncultured Acidobacteriota bacterium
ACCTGCATCACTAAAGCCAACGTGGTCAAGACGACCGACGGCCGGTTCCTGGAGAACTTCTACCGCATCGCCAAGGAATACCCCGGCATCCAGGTCGATGACTGGTACATCGACATCATGACTGCCAAGCTGGTCGACGAAAAACGCCGCCGGGATTTCCAGGTCATGGTGCTGCCCAACCTCTATGGCGACATCCTCACGGACGAGGCAGCCGAGTTCCAGGGGGGCGTCGGAACCGCCGGCAGCGCCAACATCGGCAAGCGCTATGCCATGTTTGAAGCCATCCATGGCTCGGCCCCGCGCATGGTCGCTGAGGGCCGCGCCCAGTACGCCGATCCGGCATCCATGACGCGGGCAGCGGCAATGCTCCTCGGTCACATCGGCTATCCCCAAATGGCCAAAAACCTCGAGATGGCTCTCGACCTCTGCGGTCAGTACGAAAAAAAGCTCGTCATCACCGGCCGTAACAACGGAGCGACCGGCCAGGCCTTTACGGATTATGCTCTGGACTGGCTGTACAATCCGAAACTTGCTACCACCTGGGAGGGGTACGTCAAGGGCTAAGGCCCACGCCTCGCCCTGTTCGAGATAATCCGGGCATCCCACAGCGAAGAGACCGGGGTGCCCTTTACCATAAGGAGTGCCCATGCGCAAAAAGATCGCGGTCATCGGCGGCGGCCAGATCGGCCAGATCGTGGCCATGCTCGCCGCTCAGAAGGAATTCGGAGATATCGTCGTCGTCGACGTCGAAGCCTATGTCAACGTGGTCAAGGGCAAGGCTCTCGACCTGATGGAAATGGCGCCGCACGGTTCCTACGACGCGAATATCACCGCCACCACGGACTACAAAGACATCGCGGGCGCAGACGTTGTCATCATAACAGCGGGCAAACCGCGAGAAGCCGGGATGACGCGGGAAGACCTGCTGGCCGTCAATCTCAAAATCATCGCGGATGTGGCAGCCGGAGTGAAGCAGCATGCTGCCAAGGCCTTTTGCATCGTCTTGACCAATCCCCTCGATGCCATGGTCTACGCATTCTACAAACTGACGGGGTTCCCCAAGCGCCAGGTCGTCGGTATGGCGGGAACACTCGACACGGCTCGATGGCGCGCTTTCATCAGCATGGAGTTGGGTGTGTCGGTGGTTGATGTCGCCGGCACGGTTCTCGGCGGTCATGGTCCCGACATGGTCCCGCTCCCCCGCCTCACGACGGTAGGCGGCGTGCCCTTGACTGAAATTGCAACCAAGGAGCAGATCGACCGGCTCGCCACGCGTACGCGCGAAGCGGGGACGGAAATCGTGAAGCTCTTCGGCAAAGGATCGGCCTACTTCAGCCCGGCCTGGAGCTCCATCATCATGGCTGAATCCTACCTCCACGACAAACGCCGCGTCATTGCCTGTGCCGCCTTGTGCGAGGGAGAGTATGGCATTCAGGGCCTGTTCCTTGGCGTGCCCTGCCTGATCGGCGCCAAGGGTATCGAGAAGATCTTTGAGATTCGGCTGGCGGACGACGAGAAAGCCATGCTCCAGAAAACGATTGCGTCCGTCCGCAAGACCGTCGAAGAAACCAAACTCTGAGGCGGATCCATGGGATCCGGCCACGGATGCCCAGGAACCTGCCCTGGGATATCAGTGGCCGGCATCCCGCAAATTCGATAAAAATGCCGGGAAGCTGTGAAAAAATCGGGGACAGTCCACCCGCACCCGGCTAATGTGTTGGTAACTGGGTTCCTGAAACGGGGCGCTTGGGACAGTCCCCAATTTTTTCAAATCGGATAAAAAAAGCCGGGCGACCGTCTTCGGCACGCCCGGCTTCCTTATTCAGACCTCCGACCTCCGACAAAAGGCAATCGGGAGGATTGAGGTGTGGGACCATCCTCATTTGTCCCAGAGGGCGATCAAGAGCCTATAGAGACTATTTAATGAACTGGCCTTTGGAAGCCTCCAGTTTGTGGATCAGGTCCATAGGGAAATCGACGGTGACATCAAACTGGTTGGTGCGCTGCGCAATCTGCACATTCCGGATCAGTTCGGCCAGATCCGGGTTCTGGGCGCTCGCCAGATTCCCCAGGGCAATCAGTCCGCGCACAAAATCGGCCAACTGGCCAGCGGCCACATCACTCGTCGCGGTGACGGTTATTTTCCCTTCCACCCTGCTCGTAAGGTTCAGAGTTCCGAAAATACTCTGGATGGCCGACATCGAAGGAACGAACGGAGCGTCGGCCGGCGCCTTTGCAAGAATGCTTGAGGGATTGCCGGCAAACCAGAACATCTCATTTGAATTCAGGTTTTTAAGCAAATCCGCCAGACTCGTTCCGTCGATCGAGGGCAGACTGTGAGAGCGCACATCCAGAACCACACGGAGCGATTCCAGATCACCGAGAGCAATCTCCGAGCCGCTCAGGAAGGCAATGCCCTTTTCCAGTTTGGTTCCATCCGCCTCCGGCACCATCAACACATTGGCACCTTTATAGTCGACGTTGATCGGTGTTCCCTTGCTGTTGATGAAATTAGTGATGGCCGTGGCATCGAATCTCCCGACAGCGATCACAACGCCGGCCCCCTTGTGCTGCGCGGGGCGTCCGGCTGCGATGATGTACGTGATGTCCTGGCGCGGATCCACACCGGTCTTGGCAATGAACTCAGCCAGGTCTGCACCGATCTCGGTCCCATGTTTCGCCATAAACTCAGCATAGACGGGAGAGGCGATGAATTTCTGCACGTTCATCCCGAAAACCGCGTGGGAATCGGCCGGCAGGTAGTGGATGGCGTTGGGCAGTTCCGGAACAAAGGCTTTCGCGGTAAAACTCGAGAAAAAGGCCAATCCGGCGACGGCAATAGTGATCACCAGCAGAGATATTGTAGATGTAAAAACAAACTTACGGCGGTTCATAGGATGCCTCCTGACGGCGTTACTCCCCTTGCTGCTAAACCATTCTCCAGCAACTCATTCTGATGTTCAGATACGTACATCAGACCGGAAAGGTTCACAGAACAGATTGGCGTGCACGAAAAAATTAGTCTTTCCGGGAAATCCTCTGAGCCAGTCTCATAAATTAAACTCCATAAAGTGTTCCATTGTCAAAGTATTCGCGTGAAAGAGCTACAAGTAAGGTGCCCCGGGTTCGGCTCCATGGTAGAATAGGGCAAAGGCGGGGATGTTGAATGCCTGGAAACTCTCGAATGCGGACGCTTTTGATGATTTTTTTTGCGGGCTGTCCCGTCCTCGCCGCCTACACGCAGTCGCAAACTCAGCAGAAAACACCTACATTCTCGGTCACCGTTGACCTCATCAAGGTCCCGATCACTGTCTTCGATGAACATGGCGGGGTCATCCAGGATTTGCGCCCGAGCGACTTCTGGATTTATGAGGATGGCAAGCGGCAGCAGATTCGCAGTCTCAGTATGGATACGAATCCGGTATCGGTTGTGCTGTTGCTTGATTCCAGCGGCACAGTCGAGAAGGAATTAAAGCAGATTAAGGAGGCAGCCGAGGGTTTCGCCGACGCACTCTCCCGGGGAGACCGCATTGCGGTGATTACCTTTGCCGATGAGGTTGATGAGGTATTGGATTGGACGGAAGACACCAAGCTGGTCCGCAAAGCATTGCGTAAGATTGAGTTAGGCCTGCGCACCAGCCTGTATGACGCCATGTTTCACGCTTCACAGGACAAGATGGGAGGGATAGACGGCCGCAAGGCCATCATCCTGCTCACCGACTTCCTCAACAACCAGAGTCTCATCGGCTATCAGGACGCCGTCCGCGCTATCGTTCAATCCCAGGCATCTCTCTACATCGTGTCAAAAACCGTCATGGTACGGGAGGAAGCGAGCAAGCAGCGGCGGGTGGTGATCCTGAATGATATCTATAGAAGGCTTTTCCCCGACAGCAACTACATCGACGAATTCTTCACAAAAAAGGAAGCCGAGATGACCGATCTGGCGGAGAGGACCGGCGGCCGATGCTATTTCCCAACCAGCTACAACCAGATCAAAGGGGTGTACCGGCAGGTTGCCGCCGAGCTCAAGAACCAGTATTACATCACCTACATCTCCGATCAGACCATGGAGCCTAACTCGTATCACCGCATCACGGTTGAGTACCTCCAGCCGTCGAGCAAACTCATTTATCGGAAAGGCTATTTTTATAATCCGGACCCCATGTTCCGGCCGCGCCCGCCAAACCGCCGCCGATAGCGCATCGTACGCAAATCGGACATCCAGACCCGCATCCAGCAATGACGCCATGAATGAACCGGGACCTGCAGATCAGCATGTTGGCGGCTTGTGCAGCCGGACGCCGTCCAGCTTTTTCTATCGCTGGGAAGTCAAACTCGCAGAAAAGGATAGAAACCGGATAAGCCGCGCGTTCGAATGGGGAACCGAGTTTCTCGACCACGGCCTCCCGCCGCCTGATCCCCGGCAGCACCTGCTGGACTATTCTCGAGCGGCCCTCTTCGAGGAAGTCGACAACAAACATGTTTCCCCATCAGGTCCGAACCAAGATGGTGTCCGAAGGCCCCCGTGGGGGGAGCAGAAGAGCCGGGTATCCCTTGCCTGTCGCCGGCACGTTTTCGTGTATTTCGTGGTTTCTGTTTTAGTTGTCGCCCGTCGTGGACAGAGAAATGCCCCTCCAAAACAGCAGGACGGAGGGGCATTGAGGATTCTTCTATTCGGGTTTTGTGACGTTTTCGGCTTGGAGACCCTTGGGGCCACGGGTCACGTTAAATGCAACCGTATCTCCTTCGGTCAAAGTCCGGAATCCGTTCATTTGAATGGCAGAGTGGTGCACAAATACATCACCCCCGGATGCTCTTTCAATGAATCCATACCCCTTAGCATTATTGAACCATTTTACTTTCCCAGTCTCTTTTTCCATGGGAACCCTACTCCTTAGCTTTTCTTTTTCACTGCTAACTCATGCCCTCCCCAAGACTCCTCAAATGAAAAAGCCGCCACGTGTTGTTCTGGCGGCCGTCACCCGAAGAATCCGGCAGTACAGGGTACACAACCATATATTGTATCACATTTTCTATCCCATCCCAATATCAATGTTCTGTCAAACTTTGACGCAGACCATCAGCCTGCCTGCGAAAAGGGGACATTCCGCTTTTCCAGTTTGCCATAGCCATTTGAGTGCTGAGAGGGGAAAAGCGGAATGTCCCCTTTTCGCATGAATCCCTAGGTAGTTTCTGTCGCGAACCTTATTGTTCGATCCGTAGCGCCGGCTGGATTGAAGTCGAACGTGGGGGCGGGCTTTA
>CAYGWQ010000364.1:0-5189 GCA_964353465.1 uncultured Acidobacteriota bacterium
TTTCCAAGCTGATGCGCGACGAAAAGATCGGCAAGCTGATCGTTCCTATCGTTCCTGACGAGGCCCGGACTTTCGGCATGGAGTCGCTCTTCCGCCAGGTTGGGATCTATTCGCATGTCGGCCAGCTGTACGAACCGGTCGACAAAGAAACGTTGCTCTATTACCGGGAGGCTCAGGACGGGCAGATCCTTGAGGAAGGGATTTCCGAAGCCGGCTCGATATCCTCCTTTATAGCTGCCGGAACCTCTTATGCGACCCAGTGCATCAATGTAATCCCGTTCTTTCTTTTCTACTCGATGTTCGGCCTGCAGAGGATCGGCGACCTGATCTGGGCGGCGGGCGACAGCCGCTGCCGCGGTTTTCTCATCGGGGGAACGGCGGGGCGCACAACCCTCGCCGGGGAAGGCCTGCAGCATCAGGATGGCCACAGCCACCTGCTCGCCTACCCTCTGCCAAACCTCCTCTGTTATGACCCGGCGTTTGCTTACGAAATCGCCGTCATCGTGCGTGAGGGGATCCGCCGCATGTATGAGGCCCAGGAGAGCGTTTTTTATTATATGACGGTCATGAACGAGTTTTATCCGATGCCGCCGATGCCTCCCGGTGCTGTGGACGGCATTCTGAAGGGTTTGTACCGGATCCGGGCCTCCGGGCAAAAAGATGCCGTGCTCCGAGCCCAGCTTTTCGGCAGCGGCGCCATCCTGCGCGAAGTGCTGCGCGCGCAGGCAATGCTGGAAGACAGATATGGCGTTGCGGCCGATGTGTGGAGCGTAACCAGTTACAAAGAGCTCAACCGGGACGGCCACGATGTGGAACGATGGAACATGCTCCATCCGATGGAAAAGCCCCAGGTGCCCTATCTCACCGCATGCCTCGCCGACGCCCCGGGCGTGCTGGTAGCAGCCTCTGATTACGTCAAGGCATTGCCCGATTCCGTCGCACGGTGGCTCCCTCGGCCGCTGGTCTCGCTCGGCACAGACGGATTCGGGCGTAGCGACAACCGGGAGGCGTTGCGTACCTTCTTTGAAGTCGACGCCCGATTCATCACGCTCGCCACTCTGGCGGCATTAGCCCGGGAGCGGCGTATCCAATACGAGACTGTGCAGAAAGCCATGCGCGACATGGAGATCAATCCCGATAAGCCCGATCCGATGAAGTCCTGACCAAGACCCGATGATTCGGAAGGCCTCACTACATGAAATGAGATCTTTGTTTGCCGGAGATATACATGATTTAATTCCTGTCGCACAATGCCATTGGAGCCCTCGCGGCAACGCCCCGGAGGGGCCGGAAGATAGTAGCCGGGGGCGCGAGCCCCCGGATAGGATATTGTATTTATAGAGCCCCGGCAGGGGCGAAAGGCATTTGTTCGCGACATGATTGTGTCGCCCCTCCAGGGCTCCGCGCTGCGTTCCGATCCAACCCCGGGCTTGCGCCCGGGGCTATTCTCTTTCCGCCCCTCCGGGGCTGGGCTGGAGTGCCGAGCGAATTTAGCGACAGAAACAAATTATTCTCAGCTGTATGACGGAGGAAGGTGCTTATGACCGTCCATTTTACGCTGCCGGAATTAGGCGAGCACGTCGAGGCTGCGGACCTGATCAAGATTTTGGTGTCTGTGGGCGACCGGATTGAGCTTGATCAGCCCGTGCTGGAACTGGAAACCGATAAAGCCGACTTCGAGCTTCCTTCCACCGTAAGCGGCATCGTCAAGGAAATCCATGTCCGCGAGGGGGGAAAGGTGAAAGTCGGGCAGCTGATTCTCACAGTGGATGATACGGCTGCCGGTTTCGGGCCGCTCCCCAGGAACAGCGGGGCTCCCGCAGCAGCGAAGGAAGAGGACTCTCCTGCTGTAGTTCGCGAGGATGTAGGGCCGCAACTGCCGGGGGAGGGAACGGCGCCCCATCCCGTCTCGCCGCCGGAACCAACCGGTGGGGCGCGGACCTCGCAATCCCCTGCATCTGAGCCTGACGAAAGCGGGAGCGTGCGCCCGCCGGTCCCCGCCACGCCGACTGTCCGCAGGCTGGCACGCGAGCTCGGTATCTCCATCGACCAGATCACAGGCTCGGGGCCTGCCGGCCGCATCCTGTCGGAGGATATCAAAGCCTTTGCCAAGCAGGCAATCCAGCGCGCGGGCGAGGCCCCCGCTCCTGTCAGGATCCCGGTGCCGCCCCTGCCGGACTTTTCCCGCTGGGGTGAGGTCGAACGCAAGGATATGACGGCGATACGCCGCAAGATCGCGGCGAGCATGAGCCGTTCCTGGTCCGACATCCCCCACGTCACCCACTATGAGAGGGCGGATGTCACAGAACTGGAGCAGTTGCGCAAGCGTTTTTCCGGGGAAGTAGAGGCGGCAGGCGGCAAGCTGACGGTAACGTCCATTGCGGTGAAAACGGTTGCCTCGGCCCTGAGAGTCTATCCGAATTTTGCAGCGAGCCTCGACATGGAGAGGGAACAGGTCGTGCTCAAAAAGTACTGCCATATCGGAGTAGCCGTGGACACCGACCGTGGGCTGATCGTTCCTGTAATCCGGAACGCGGACAAAAAGAACATCCTTGAGCTTTCAGTGGAACTGGCGAGGCTGGCGGACAAAGCCCGGAGCAAGAAGATCACCCTTGAAGAGCTGGAAGGAGCCGTGTTTACCATTACCAACCTGGGAGGGATAGGCGGTACACAGTTCTCCCCAATCATCCATGCTCCCGAAGTGGCCATTCTCGGCATTTCGCGCGCCCGGCAGGAAGCAATCTGGATGGACGGCAAATTCGCGCCGCGACTCATGCTGCCGCTATCCCTCTCTTACGATCACAGGTTCATCGATGGCGCCGATGCCGCCCGGTTCTTGCGCTGGATTGCGGAGGCATTGGAGCAGCCTTTCCGGCTGCCCCTCCAAGGTTGACAAAGGAATGGCGGTGCGGGGACGATTCCCATCTGCTTGCATGGCATGTTTTGATAAAATTTTTATGCTCACACACTTCGAGGAGTTCGCGAATGAACAGTGACACGAATCCCGTTCCTCTGATGGTCTTGGGAGCCGGGCCGGGCGGATATGCAGCGGCCTTTATGGCTGCTGACCTTGGCTTGAAGGTCACGCTGATCGGGGAGGAGGAGAATCCGGGCGGGGTCTGCCTCTACCGGGGCTGCATCCCATCCAAGGCGCTGCTCCATGTTGCGGGTGTTATTTTAGAATCACGCCAGGCGGCAAATTGGGGGATCCAGTTTTCTGCGCCCCGCGTTGATCTTCCCAAACTGCGCTCCTGGAAAGATGACATCATCCGGAAGCTCACGGGAGGTCTTGGATTGCTGGCGCGGCAACGCTCGGTCCGCCATATCCGGGGGCGCGCCGCATTTCTGGATGCACGCACATTGAAGGTTGATCGGCACGATGGCGGCGAAGAGACGCTCGTTTTTGAGAAAGCGATTCTGGCGACCGGGTCCCGCGCGGCTGCTGTGCCGGGTCTTTCGTTCCAAAGCCCCAGACTTTGGGACTCAACTGCCGCACTCGAACTGAATGCGATCCCCGAGACGATGCTGGTCGTGGGCGGGGGCTACATTGGCTTGGAACTGGGCTCCGTGTATGCCAGCCTCGGCACCCGAGTCTCGCTGGTGGAAATGACCTCCGGCCTGCTTCCCGGTGTGGATCGAGACCTGGTCTCCATTCTGGCAAAGCGCATGGAGGGCAGGTTCGAATCCATCAGGCTCAATGCCAAAGTCGTGGGGATGAATGAGGAGCAGGGCGGAATTCGCGCACAGTTTGAAGGTCCTGAGGCCGGCGCTGCCCAGGTATTCGAATCGATCCTGGTTTCCGTCGGGCACAGGCCCAACTCCGAAATCCCCGGATTGGCCCATACGCGAGTGGAGCTGGATGCGCGTGGATTTGTAAAGGTCGATGGCCAGCGCCGCACCGCGGACCCGGACATTTTTGCCATCGGCGATGTTGCCGGCGAGCCGATGCTGGCTCACAAGGCTACACACGAAGGGCGCACCGTGGCTGAGGTAATTGCCGGGCAGAAGGTCGCGTTTGAGCCGCGCGCTATTCCAGCGGTCGTGTTCACGGATCCCGAAGTCGCCTGGTGCGGCCTGACGGAGCTCCGGGCCAGGGAGGAAAACCGGCCAATCAAGGTCGTCCGCTTTCCCTGGGCCGCATCCGGCAGAGCGCTCACCCTGGATCGTCAGGATGGGGTAACGAAACTGATACTCGATCCGGAAAGCGGGCAGGTTTTGGGTATGGGTATCGTCGGTCCGGGGGCGGGGGAGTTAATTGCGGAAGGGGTGCTGGCCGTCGAAATGGGGGCTCTGGCTTCGGATATCATGCTCAGTATCCATCCTCATCCAACCCTGTCGGAGACGATCATGGAAGCCGCCGAAGTGTACTTCGGTCAAAGCACGCACATCTACCGTCCCCAAAAAAACTGAACCCCGTGTCTGCAACAGAGAAGTCTATCTCTTTCCGGTGATGAAATTCTCCAGGTGGGAGATGGTGCTCTGCTGCTCCATGATAATCCCTTTGACCACATCGCCGATGGACACGACGCCGACAAGGCGACCCCCTTCGAGCACCGGCAGGTGACGGATGTGGTTGGCGGTCATCAGCGCCATGCATGCGTCGATCGAATCGCTGGGAGCGACACAGATCGGTTTTTGCGTCATGACTTCACGGATCGCAGTGTCCTTCGAATGCTTACCTTTGAGGATTACCTTGCGGGCATAATCGCGTTCGGAGAAGATGCCGACGAGAGTGCCGCCCCGAACAACAGGCAAGGCCCCGATGTTTTTCTCCGCCAGCAGGTTCAGGGCGTCGTAGACCGTGGCGTCCGGATCTATGGCCCAAATGTCGTGGCCCTTAGTCTGCAAAATCTGGTGGACGGTTTTCATGCTTCCACTCCTCTAGGTCGGACTGATACAAGCAGCATTCCATGGCCGGCGGCCCGTGGATCAGCGTTCATGAGCGGGCGGAGCGCTTGAATCCGGCAAAGGTCTCCTGGCCAATATCACACACTATGAGTCCCTGCACCCGAACTGATGGCCTCATTTGTTAATACTAAGCAAAAACGCGGGCGATTGGCAACCAACAAACACATCAGCGGGCGGGTAAGCTTTGGAGTTCGGCATCGTGCTGCCGTTTTCAAGGCGGTGGCGCGCCCTGAACCTTATACGGAACCGGGTACGGATATTCGTGTGCCGCACCTTCGGCG
>CAYGWQ010000365.1:0-5184 GCA_964353465.1 uncultured Acidobacteriota bacterium
GAATCATGAGCATAAAAAACTTGACAGAGTACCTCAGATGTCTCTGGGGCTTGCCCGGCCCATTCTGGAGCCGAATCTCGCGACAGAGACCATCTAGCCCGCAGTGTTAAATGCATGGCGGATACGTGCCAAATGTTCATACTCCTCGACGGAAAGATCCTCGGCCCGACGGGATCCATCTATGCCCGCTCGGTGCAATAGATTCTCGGCTGCAGACTTCAGTTCGCCGTGGCGCTTCAACGAGTTCGCCAGCTTTTTGCGGCGGTAGGCAAAGGCTGCTTTGGTTACCATCAGGAAATCGTCATCCAATTCGCTCATGTTCCTGCCGGTCCGAGGCCGGAGGGATAGTATGGCAGAAAAGACCTTGGGCCGGGGTACGAAGCAGGCGGGGGATACCTTGAATCCCATCCTGACCTCGCAGAAGTGCTGACAGAAGACCGAAAAATACCCATATTGCTTCGAACCTGGCGCGGCACAAATACGTTCGGCGGTTTCCAGTTGGAGCATGAAAGTCATATCTTTGATCGGCGCCGTCGATGAAAGCAACTGTTCAATAATAGCGGTGCCGATGTTGTAGGGCAGATTGCCCGCCAGGCGCAAGTTGATGTCCGGCCGCAGGTAAGGGGCTACCATAGCAGGAAGGTCCGTATTCAATATATCCGCAGCGATCACCTCCGCATTTGGGAAGGGCAGCAGTGCCTGCCGGAGTGTCGGGATGAGGTCGAAATCGATCTCGATGGCGAGAAGACGTAAAACCTTGGGGGCCAATCGGATGGACAGCGCGCCGTCTCCGCTTCCGACCTCGACCATGAGATCGGCGGCCTCGGGCCGGACGAGGTCGACAATTCGGTTTAGAATGCCCGTATCTCTAAGAAAATGTTGCCCGTAACGCTTCTTCAGGGTAGGTTCCATAGGTTCCATTTGACTTGACAACCCGGAGATAGCTCCACATAATAATCGCTTTGTGCAAGCGGTCCGTATTCAACTGCTATAATAACCTCGGGAGGGAAAAGGTAATGAGTGGAAAAGTTGGGGAGGTAGGGGATCAGAATTTCGAGACGGAAGTATTAGATGCTGCCGTGCCGGTCCTGGTGGATTTCTGGGCAGCATGGTGCGCCCCCTGCCGGATGCTTGCCCCGGTTGTCGATGCCATCGCGGAAAAATATGAGGGAAAAGCCAAGATTGTAAAGTTGAATGTGGATGAAAATATTGCCACGGCAGGCAAGTATAATATCCGGGGCATTCCTACCCTTCTGCTTTTCAAGGACGGAGTTATCAAGGAATCGATCGTTGGAAACACGACCAAAGATACGATCTCGAAGATGATCGACAATCATCTGTGATGTGGCTCAGACGGGAGCCCGCCGCCCAAAGTTCCGGAGACCGACCGCATGGCGAACCTGATCGTTGTCGGCGCCCAGTGGGGCGACGAGGGCAAGGGAAAGATCGTCGATCTGCTCACGGAACATTTCGATATCGTTGCCCGCTATCAGGGTGGGCACAATGCCGGCCACACAGTCATCAACGAAGGCAGGAAGTTCGTTCTCCATCTCATACCCTCCGGGATTCTGCACTCCGAAAAAATCTGCGTGATCGGCAACGGTGTTGTCGTTGATCTGGCCGCGTTAAAGCAGGAGATTGAGCTTCTGGCGGCCGCGGGCATCCGTTGCCAGGGTCGCCTGTTCATCAGCAACCGTTGTCATCTGATCTTTGACTATCACCGTGCGGTCGAGCAGGCCGATGAGTTGCGCCGCGGTATGAAGCGCATTGGCACCACGAGTCGTGGAATCGGCCCTGCCTACGAGGACCGAAGCGGGCGGCGCGGCCTTCGGGTGTGCGACCTCACGATGCCCGAGGCTTTTCGCGCTGCGCTGGCGGACAATCTCAAGGAGAAGGAGTTGCTGCTTCCGCCTGAGGCGCAGAGATTTTCCCTGGACGAGATATATGAGAAGATCGTGGCGCTGGGCCGAGAGATTTCCCCTTACTTTGCCGATACGGCAACCTATCTCAACCGTGCCTTGGATGAAGGCAAAAAGGTGCTGTTCGAAGGCGCGCAGGGTACGCTCCTGGACGTGGATCACGGCACCTATCCCTTTGTAACGGCATCCAGTGCGACAGCAGGAGGCGCATGCACGGGCACCGGCGTGGGTCCGACGCGCATGAACGGGGTGATGGGGATTGCGAAGGCTTACACCACACGCGTTGGCGAAGGTCCTTTCCCTACTGAAGAACTCGATGCCATGGGCGCATTGATACGGGATCGGGGGCAGGAGTATGGGGCTTCCACCGGCCGGCCACGGCGCTGCGGATGGTTCGATGCTGTGGTGGTCCGCTACTCCCGGGTGATCAACAACCTCGACTCCCTGGTGATAACCAAGCTGGACGTGCTCGACAGCCTCGAGGAAATCAAGATCTGCACCGGCTACCGGTACAAGGGTCAGCTGCTTGATTCTTTTCCACCGGAGATTCGAGTCCTGGAACAGTGCATTCCCGAGTACATCACCGTTCGCGGCTGGAACCGGCGCACCGCCGGAATCTGCCGGTATGAGGATCTGCCGACTCTCGCCCGGGAATACCTGGAGCGCCTCTCGGACCTCGCGCAGACGGAGATCTCCATCGTCTCCACGGGGCCGGACCGGGCGGACACCATTTTCACATCGTCCGCTTCGCGGCTGCATAGCTGGATCTGATCGATTTCGAAATTCGATGAAACCTTTTCTCTGCGAGGGTCACTTACCCGGTAGGAAAGGTTCCGAGATGTGCCCGTAGTTTGGATGGCCGTCGAAGGAGGAAATAGGAACATGAGGAAAAACGCCCTAAGCATTGCAAATACTGTGCTTTTGGCAGGCTTTATCTTCAGCGCCCAGGGACTGGCCGAAGACTTTCAAAGGACCGTTGGGGTTGTTTCGCGCAACCAGGGATCTTCGGCTGACTTTCAACGGACCTATATGATTGCGCCGGGGAGCCAGATCCGCATCTGGACCATATCAGGCAATATCAAGATCCAAGGTTACGACGGCCAAAACGTTGTTGTAGAGGGTTTTACGGTCGGTCGCGACCGCGATAGGGTTGAAATTCTGGACACGAGCGGGCCGAATCGGATTGATCTGGGAGTGCGCTATGGGAAGAACTGCGGTTGCGATGCCAGTGTCGACTTCCAGGTTCGCGTGCCGCGTGCGATCAGCTACAATTTCGATAGAGTCCTGTCAGTGAGTGGGAATGTATCTCTTGCAGACGTAACCGGCCGTGTGAAGGCAGAAAGCACGAGCGGTGATGTGATGGTAAAGAACGTCAGCGGCATTGTGAGTGCATCTACCACCAGCGGCAGCGTGGATGTTTATATAAGCAAGATTGAGGGATCGGGGAACATGCGCTTCTCCTCCACGAGCGGCAGCGTCCGAGTAAAGGCACCCGCCAACCTGGATGCCGTTGTGGATATGTCCACGATCAGCGGTTCTCTCACTACGGATTTTCCGATCAACGTTCTAGAAAGGCGCTACGGCCCGGGGCGTTCAGCACATGGACAGCTGGGGGCAGGCACCTGCAGCATTCGCATCACGAGTGTCTCCGGGCGCGTGAGCTTGACCAAGGGCTAGAGGAGCTGCAATTGGCGGGGGGGACGGTAATAAGCCGCTTGGAGTTGCGTGGGTGTGCATCGGCTGCCGGCGTTGTCGCCAGGGCGCGTGCAGGAGATCCGGAAGCGTTTCGTGCCATCTTCCAGCGCTATGGCAAGCCGATCCTGGCTTTTGTTTTTCATTTGATGGGGGACAGGTCTCGTGCCGAGGAGTTGACCCAGGAAACGTTTTTCCGAGCGTTTCGCGGAATCGACCGGATTCAGGAGGGTGCAAGGCTCTCTACCTGGCTTTTTGGCATTGCGCGCAATGTGGCGCGAGAGGCAATCCGAGACAAACGCCGCAGTCTCCGTGAGGTCGGCCTGGATGATTCGATTTCTCACACATTGCATGATGATCGGGCGGACCCCGACGAAAACTTCATGACGGAGGAATTGCAGCGCGCTGTACGGCGTTCCTTGCAGGGACTGTCGGATGACCAGCGTATCGTCTTTGTCTTAAAGATGCTGAGCAAGATGCGTTACCGGCAGATTTCGCAGATTACCGGTTCGTCCGTAGGTAAGCTCAAAACCGACCTGCACAGGGCACGACAGCACATGAGGAAAAGTCTGCAACCGTACCTGGCAGGGCGGAGTCCAGAAATGCGAGGTGAACCTTGAGCTGCTACCATTTCCGAAAAAGGATTACGGAATATCAGGGCGGCGAGCTTGAAGAGCGCCAGGCTGCCGCGATGGAGGCGCACCTGAGGTCATGCGCGGCCTGCAGACGGGAGCTGGCCCTGCTGGAGAGTGAAGCGAGTGTTTACGAGGCCTATGCGGCCAGAGTGGAGAGTGCGCTCGATCCAACTCCGGAAACATGCGAGCGAGCCATGGAACGTGCTGCGGCACAGCCTCACTCGGCCCGCAATAATGAAGGTCGTCCCGCCGGCCGGGCTTGGGGATTCGGCGCATTCCTGCCGGTCTCGTCGTGGGCACGCCAGGCGTTGGCAGCGGCAATTCTTGTCGCCCTTTCGGTTACGGCCACTCTGCTCATGGTGGATCGCTACCGGTCGAAAGAGGCGGCTGTCCCTGCCCAGGCCGAAATCACTAGCTCCGGAGAAAAGAGCCTCGACGCCGCTCTCCGATCGATCCAGCGTGCCGAGCAGGAGTACCTCGATGCGATCCGTGTGTTGAGCGCTATCGTTGAGAAGGAAAAGGCAACCATCAATCCCGGAATGCTCGCCGAATTTCAGCGGAATCTCAAGATGATCGATGAGCATATCGCAGCCGCGCGCAGCGCCTACTACGCTTACCCGTCCGACCCCGAACTGGCGTTTTACATGCTTGCCGCCTACAGTCGCAAGGTCGAAATGCTGCAGGATCTGGCATCCTGAACAGCGGAGCAAATCTGCGCGCATCGGGCCGATGCCCGGCATCGCGGCCAAAATGCCCGCGAAATGAAGCCATCCGCAATGGTAGCTTGTTTTCGTCTCGCCGCCGTCAAATCATTCTTCCCAACTGCCTGCAGTCATGCTAACTTATCGGGCGTCAATCGGATGGGCCGTTAGCTCAGTCGGCAGAGCATCTGCCTTTTAAGCAGAGGGTCGCTGGTTCGAGTCCAGCACGGCTCACCA
>CAYGWQ010000366.1:0-5136 GCA_964353465.1 uncultured Acidobacteriota bacterium
AAGTGAGGTCCCTCCTGGCCAAGATGACGCTGGAGGAGAAGATCGGGCAGATGACGCAATCCGATCAGGAATTCATCAAAGACCCTTCGGACATAGAGAAGTACTTCATCGGCTCAGTTCTGAGCGGCGGCGGCTCCGACCCGAAGGAAGGCGACAGCCTCCAGGCATGGACCGATCTCTACGACCGCCTGCAGCAGCGCACGCGGAACACGCGGCTGAAGATCCCGCTGCTCTATGGGATCGACGCCCTCCACGGGCACAACAACGTGCTGGGCGCGGTGATCTTTCCGCACAACATCGGCTTGGGCGCCACGCGCAATGCCGCCCTGGTGGAGAAGACGGCGCGCATCACGGCGGAAGAGGTACGCGCCACGGGCATCCAGTGGACGTTCGCGCCGTGCGTCACCGTGCCGCAGGATGAGCGTTGGGGCCGCACCTACGAAGGCTTCTCGGAAGACCCGCAGCTTGTGCGGGGGCTAGGGGAAGCGGCGGTGCGCGGCTTTCAGGGCAGCGACCTGGGCAGCCCGCTTTCCATCCTCGCCTGCGCCAAACACTATATCGGCGACGGAGGCACCGCCTGGGGCTCGGCACGTCAGGGCAGCGGACTCGACCAGGGCGATACGCGCGTGGACGAAGCCACGCTGCGGCGCATCCACCTGCAGGGTTACATTTCGGCGGTGAAGGCCGGCGTAGGCTCCATCATGCCGTCTTACAACAGTTGGAACGGCGTGAAGTGCTCGGCCAGCAAGCGGCTGCTGACGGAAATCCTCAAGCAGGAACTGGGCTTCGAGGGCTTCCTGATATCCGACTACAACGCGATCGACCAGATCGACCCCGACTACAAGGAAGCCATCGAAATCTCGATTAACGCCGGCATGGACATGGCTATGGTGCCGAGCCGGTACCGGCAATTCTTCGAGACCCTGAAGCAGCTTGTGGAAGAAGGCCGGGTGCCGATGGCGCGCATCGACGATGCCGTCACGCGCATCCTGCGCGTGAAATTCGCCCTGGGCTTGATGAACCCGAAGCGCTCGCGGCTGGTGGATCGCGGCCTCCACAAAACGTTCGGCTCGGCCCAGCACCGGCAGGTGGCGCGCGAGGCGGTCCGGCAGTCGCTGGTGCTGCTGAAGAACCAGGGCAAGGCGCTGCCGCTGAGGAAGACGGCGGCGCACATCCATGTGGCGGGCAAGAGCGCCGACGACCTCGGGAACCAGTGCGGCGGCTGGACCATCGACTGGCAGGGCAAGAGCGGTGAAGTAACTCCGGGCGGCACCACCGTGCTGGCGGCTGTCAGGAGAGTCGTGAGCCCGAGCACACAGGTGACCTTCGGCAAAGACGGGATCGGCGGTGCCGGCGCCACGGTAGGCATCGCAGTGATCGGCGAGCCGCCGTACGCCGAAGGCAACGGCGACCGCGACGACCTGGCGCTGGCGCAGGAAGACATCGACGCCGTCAGAAATCTGAAGGCCGACGGCATCCCGGTGGTGGTGATTCTGTTTTCCGGCCGGCCGATGATCATCGATAAGGTCTTGGACAAGGCCGATGCATTCATCGCAGCATGGCTGCCGGGAACAGAAGGAGAGGGTGTCACCGATGTGCTGTTTGGAGACTACAAGCCAGTGGGCAAGCTTTCGTTCTCCTGGCCGCGATCAATGGAGCAGATCCCCATTAACGTGGGAGATAAGAACTACAATCCGCTGTTCCCATATGGGTACGGGCTGCGCTTCTGAGGCTCGCTATGGCGTTGGATGGAAATGAGGAATGTCCCCCCTTCTCGGGAGTGAACGATGACCAATTTGTCCCGTCGTGACTTTCTTGCAACCTCGGCCGCCTCGGTTTTTACAGCACGAATGCGCTTGGCAGCTGCAGGCACAAAAGCAGCGCCTCCCGCACCCTGGTTTGACCGGCCCATGCGCTGGGCGCAACTCACGTTGGTCGAGGACGATCCCGGGCAATATGATCCCGCGTTCTGGCTGGATTACTTCAAACGCGTGCATGCTGACGCCGTCTGTCTGTCAGCCGGCGGCTGCGTCGCCTATTATCCGACGAAGATCCCGTTTCATCACCGTTCGGCGTGGATGAAGGACAGCGATCCCTTCGGCGGGCTCGTGACCGGGTGCCGAAAAATGGGTCTCATCGTTGTGGCGCGGACGGATCCGCACGCCACCTACCAGGACGTTCACGACGCTCACCCGGACTGGATCGCCGTCGATGCTTCGGGGAATCGAAGGCGCCATTGGGCGTCACCCGAGATGTGGGTCACCTGCGCCCTCGGGCCTTATAACTTCGAGTTCATGACGGAAGTCACAAAAGAGATCATGTCGCTCTACAAGATCGACGGTGTTTTCAGCAACCGGTGGAACGGCTCCGGCATGTGCTACTGCGAACACTGCCGGCGGAACTTTGCGGAAGATTCGGGGCTCGAGCTTCCCCGCACCAACGACCCGGCGGACCCCCGCCGGCGCGCGTACATCCTCTGGAGACAGAAGCGCCTGTTCGAACTCTGGCACCTCTGGGATTCGGAGATCCGCCAGATAAATCCCGGCGCCTGTTACATCCCCAACACCGGCGGAGGTGCGCTCAGCGACCTCGACATGAAGGAAATCGGCGCGCTGGCGCCGACATTGATGGCGGACCGGCAAGCCCGGCGCGGTGTCATGCCGCCCTGGGCCAACGGCAAGAGCGCCAAGGAGTATCGCGCCGCACTTGGCCGCAAGCCGGTCGTGGGGATTTTCAGTGTGGGGATGGAAGAGCCCTACCGCTGGAAGGACTCGGTGCAGGGCGACGCCGAGATCAAGATCTGGGTGATTGACGGGATCGCCAACGGAATTCGACCGTGGTTCACGAAGTTCTCGGGCACGCTGCATGACCACCGCTGGCTGAAGCCCGTCGAGGAAGTATACTCCTGGCATTATCGGAACGAGCGGTACCTGCGCAACGTCGAGCCGCTTGCACGCGTCGGGCTCGTCTACTCGCAACAGACCGCCTGGTTTTATGGCGGCGAACGCGCGGGCTCCAAGGTCGAGGACCACACTCTGGGATTCTACCAGGCCCTGGTCGAAGCCCGGATACCGTTCGAGATGGTCCACGATCGCCTCCTCGATCCCGGGCACCTGGGGAATCTCCGAGTACTGATTCTGCCCAACATCGCCGCGCTCTCGGATGCACAGTGCGCACAGTTGCACGAATTCGTGCGCGCCGGCGGCGGGCTTGTGGCGACTTTCGAGACGTCGCTCTACGACGAGTGGGGCGCACGGCGCAAGGACTTCGGCTTGGGGGCGCTCTTCGGCGCGCGTTATGCAGGGGAGAACGAAGGGCCGATGAGGAACTCATACCTGCGCCTCGAGCGAGGATCTGGCACGGATCGAACCCACCCTCTGTTAGCTGGCATGGAGGGCATGGAGCGCATTATCAACGGTGTGAACCGCGTGAAAGTCGATCCGTCCGGCGGACTCCGCAAGCCGCCGCTGACCCTGGTGCCGTCGTATCCCGACCTGCCGATGGAGAAGGTTTACCCGCGCCAGCCGAAAACCGACATTCCTGGCATATTCGCGCGCGAGTTCGAGAAGGGGCGAGTTGTCTACTTTCCGTGGGACATCGACCGCACGTTCTGGGAGATTCTCGCCGCGGAGCACGGCCTCCTGCTCCGCAATGCCGTTGACTGGGCTGCTGCGGAGCAACGCCCCGTGGAGGTGGAGGGTTCCGGATTGTTCGACGTCACTGTCTGGCGCCAGGAAAGTTCGATCACAGTGCATCTCGTCAACCTGACGAATCCCATGGCAATGAAGGGGCCGTATCGCGAGTTCATCCCGGTCGGGCCGATCCGGGTGAGATTCCGGCTGCCCGCAGGGCAACGGTCGCGCAAGGTGCAGTTGCTCGTGTCCGGATCGATGGCGCGCAGCCGGGTGGCGAACGGACAGGTTGACCTGACGATCCCGTCAATCATGTCGCACGAAGTTGTAGCCGTGGATCTGTGACAAGAACCGGGGAAACCGGGGACTACGCATGGAACATCAGGATGAAACCCTATTGTCAAGGATCTGTCTGCGCATGCCGCCCGCTATGCCGATACCTATGACGGTTCCTATGAATCCTTTGCCGGATCGAACCGGCCCACCGGCTCGGACGGCTGGCTGGCTTCTTTTTTCTTCTCGTACATCATCGAGAAAACCCGGCTCACCGATACGGTGATACGATCTTCGTTCGCAACGCAGCCCGGCCGCTGACGACTGGCGCGGAGAAAGCCGCTCCCAGGCTTTTACCATTCAGCTCGACGGATCTGCGCTTCAACCGAGTACGCGCCTTCTCCGTTCACGTGGGCTTGCAGGATGAACGTTTCGTTGGCTCGCGCGTCAATGGCCGCACGCTCGATGAAGTGGGCGGGCATGGCTTCCAGATAAACCGGACGATAGATGCCGCCGAAAATCCAGTAATCACTCTGACGCTCGGCTTGATTCACCGACGGATTGGCGGACAGTTTATCCACTGTGACGTCGAGACGGTTGTCGGTGCCAAACTGGAGCAGACTCGTGATCTCGTACTTGAAGCGCTAAATACCGCCTTGATGCCGCGGCCCCGCGGATTGACCGTTTATGGTTACCTGAGTATCGATCATCACGCCGTCGAAAACCAGGAAAACCTGCAGCCCAGCCCACTCCGCTAGTTCCGGATGATTACTATCATTTCCCCGCCGGTTTTTGCTATTGCACGAAATATGGAGTTCCGTGAAATCAGAGGAGGCGCCATGCAACGCATTCTTTCCGTACTGCTGTTCGCCGGTTACGCCGCCGTCCTGTTGGCCACTCAGGCGGCCGAGCAGCAAGCAGTGACGCTGCGGCCGATAATGGAGGTGGCCATCATCGCAACCGGCAGAGACAAGGCGCCGGTGGAGGATCTCACCGAGAAAGACATTACCATCAAGGACAACAACAAGAAGCAGGAGATTGTCTTTTTTGAAAAGGTCTACTCCAGCGCCGCAGCCGAAGCGGGCAAGCCGGCCGTTTACAACATTGTACTGCTCGACGTGCTGAACACCACCTACCGGGATCTCCCGGAGAACCGCCTGGAGATGTTGAAGTGCCTCAACGAGCTGACCAAGGCCAACAATGTCACGCTGCTCATGCTTAGGCAAGGCTT
>CAYGWQ010000367.1:0-5119 GCA_964353465.1 uncultured Acidobacteriota bacterium
CCAGCGGGCCTGGGGGCCAGCAGCAAAGTGGGCCTGTTATTCTGTGACAGACCCTAACGGCGCGCAATGGTCTGTAATCTGAAGGCGGCTATCATCCTAGCTCATCCTCACCATTGCCGTCAAAACTCCTGTTAGGGTTGCGTTCCTGTTCTTGCTCGATTCCCCGGGGGCAAGCAGCTACAATCCCCATCCAATGGAGAGGAGGATGGCTGTGCGCAAATGGATCATGCTCGGCCTTGTCACGACAACTTATGGGCACTGGATCCGGGGAGAGCAACCCTTCATCGTCAGCGTCCGCTTCACCCTAAAGGAGCTCGATGCCAGGCTCAAAGCTCAGCTCCGGATGCGTTGAGCCTGCGGCTTTGCACTTCCTGTCGGCTGATCTCAGATCTGGCCGGTCTCGTCCCAGGTTGCCAGTAGCTGTTGATAGGAGGGGTCCCGGTAGCGGGCCAATTCGAAGGCAGGCGCGTAATCCGGCAAGTCGCTGCCCGTAAGATGTGCGGCCAGGAGCTCGCCTGCGGCGCCTGCGGCCATCAAGCCGAAACCGGAAAACGCCCCGATCACATAAGCGCCTTCAACCGGCAGCGGTCCGATGAGGGGCCGGTTCTCGCGCGTTTTTGTGTAGTAGCCTCCATCCAGAACCGGCTTAGGCATGTGGCTGAAATAGGCCTCAAGTCCCGGGATCATTACGGCCAGTCCGCGCAGTGCGATTTCGGGATAGTGCTCGTTGAAACTCAGAGGAAAGACCGGCGCCACAGGCTTGATGTCGTAAGTCCAGAGGATAAGGACCACATCGCTATCCGATCCTCCTTCGGGGCGCGCGTGAACGCCGGACGGAAACTCATCGAGCAGGTACCGGGTTTCCTCCGATTCAGCCAGCAGGGCGCGCTCTTCCTCCGACCAGGGCAGGAACGTAGGATCGGTCCAGATTAGCAAAGGCGCGGCGCGTCCCACCTTCTGCAGCGGGTCCCGGAAAGCCACTTTGATGTGGAGTTCATGAATCACTGGGAGTTCAATCCCGACCATCGCCGCCACGTGCGGCAGGAAGGGACCCGCGGCATTGACGAAATTGCGGGTGGACACGCTGGTCGTGCCGCCCGCCGTACGTATGCGTACTTCTTCGATCCGATCGCCTGGCGCATGCACGCTCTCCACGCGGCCTTCCAGCAGGCGGGTGCCGTGTTCCCTGGCCTGCTCGAGCAGGTACATGCCCAGTTGTTGGGCGCTGAAATACCCGCAACGACGGGGATGGACGACGGCCACCGTGCGGTCTGAGAGGTAAGGGAAATGCTTTCGGATCAATGCCCGGTCGGTGATCAGATCCGACCCCGTCGGTTGGTTTTCAAAACCCTGTGCGGGCGCAGGAACATATTCGGGTTCGCCCGGCTGTCCGGTGTGATAGCGCACCGGTCCGGCCCCCAGCTCGGCGGCTTCCTCCGCGGCCCGCATGAAGTTCGGAATGCGGGCCGGATCGGCGGTAGCAAAGAGATAACCTCGCCGGTTGAGCAGGAAGCGATTGCCGTTCTCGCGGGCGAGGTCTTCCAGGATGTCGATGCTGCGATTCATCAGGCGGACCATGGCGTTCCCGGGCCCCGGCCACCAATTGCGGTAGCACTCAGTAGATTTATCGCTGGTAAGCGAAAGCGGTGCGCGCTCGTCCACGAGGATGACGTTTCGGATGCCGTGCCGGACACTCAAATGGTAGGCTGCGGCAATGCCGGCAATGCCTGCACCGCAGATGAGGACGTCAGCAGTCGAGTGTGTCATGCCATTCCACCGGGCGCGGGCAGGGTTACTTGCTCTGGGGCCGGAAGGCTTCCTCCAGGGCGCGCAAAATCCTTTCTTCCTCGCTCGACATGCGGGCAAGCCCCAGGAAACCACCGGCAGCCACCGCCAGAGCACGTGCTTGCGCGAGAGCATTCTCCCTGATTCGCTCCCCTGCCTCCGGGGGCAGCTCGGCCAGCAAGGCCTTGGTGTAGTTCTGCCAGAGCTTCATCAGCTTCGGCCCAGGGCGATGGGTCAGCCACTGCTCCATGAGCTTGTAGGAAACACCGTCCTTGGGGATGCCGGCCTCCTTGATCGCATGCAGCAGGATCTGGTGCTCGGCTGGTTGAATGGCTCCGTCGGCCCATGCCATTTCGACGAGGGGCACGATCGTGAAAGCTGCAAGGGTTTCTGCGTGGATGTCGTGCGCCACAAGCTGGTCGAGGACGGCGGCGTCGGTAATTCCCGAGACTTCTGCCAGCGCCCTCCTTCGCGATTGAACCTGTTCCCTGCGTCGCATTTCGGCAATCAGTTCGGCATCACGCTTGCGAAAAAAGGCATTTTCCAGCGAGGAACGCGCTTCCGCAAAGATAAGGTGCGCCATCTCGGTCTCCTTAGGCCTGAAACATCACAATCACCCGCACCCGACTCTACTACACCCGTCGGTAAATTCAAAAGGGATGAAATCAAGGGCGGGCGTTCATTGGACCACCAGCGCCTTTGCCACCGTGGTAACGACGGATTTTGTGGTGACAGGGACACCGGTTACTTTCATTCTTTTGATATCCACGGTTGCTGATGCGGCAAGTGGGCCGGCTATCTTGACGGTTCGAGTCAGCAGTACTTTCCCGGTTGACGCCTGGTAGCTGAAGTTGACCTCGATCGTGCCGTAGGCGACCAGGGCGATGTTGCGGATCGTAAAAGAGTGGAATGCAGTTCGTGATACCGGATCGTAAGCCCACGTTTCATTGGAGATCCGGAGGTACCGGTCGGGATACTGGCGATAATATTCCATGAGTTGCGCCTGGGGATCCGGCTTCTTCATGCGGCGCGTCTGGGCGATGCTCTCGAGCGGAAGCGGCGGAATCCGCATGGCCGCCTTGTAGGCCAGGACCAGCAGCGCGCCTGAAAACAGGATGGCCTCCAGGATCAGCAGCCAACGCGGTGCCTTTAGTCGCATATCATCTCCCGGAAGGCGCCCTTCCTTTGCTCCGCATCATGATTCGGCGCCATATGCAAATGGTACTACCTTTCGCTGTTTTGCGGACGGCATTTTCCGGAGCGTCCCAATTTGGCGCTTCTCCTGTTGCGCCGGGAGGACGGAATCGCTTATAAGAACGAGGGCCGTTGTAGGGCAAAAACTCTGCACAAGGAGCCGGTCCGTGTCCGTCCGCGTTCTTCCGTGTCCCGAGATGTTTTGCGATCTTTTCTTCATGAATAAAGCAGGTTAAGGAGTGCCGCGTGTCATACCAGTACATTTACGTGATGAAGGACCTGCGCAAGGTATATCCTCCCAATCGCGAAGTGCTGAAGGGAATCTGGCTTTCGTTTTTTCCAGGCGCAAAAATCGGTCTTATCGGGGCCAACGGCGCCGGCAAGAGCACTCTGCTGAGGATTATGGCGGGCGACATTGAAGATTTTCTTGGAGAAGCCTGGCCGGCAGAAGGCGTCAGGGCCGGCTATCTGCCGCAGGAGCCGAAGTTGGACCCATCGAAGGATGTCCTCGGCAACGTGGAAGAAGGAGTGCGCGCGACGAAAGAACTGCTCAAGGCGTTCGATGATATTAATGCGCGGTTTGCCGAGGATCTTTCGCCGGAAGATATGGAAAAGCTCCTCGCCGAGCAGGCCCGGGTGCAGGATGCGATCGATGCCTGCAACGCCTGGGAGCTTGACCGGATGCTCGAGATCGCCATGGACGCGCTCCGGCTTCCTCCCGGGGACGCCGATGTGACAAAGCTCTCCGGCGGCGAGCGCCGGCGCGTAGCACTCTGCCGTCTGCTCCTGGAGCGGCCCGACCTGCTTCTCCTCGATGAGCCCACGAATCATCTGGATGCCGAATCGGTGGCGTGGCTGGAGCGCTTCCTGAAGGAATATCCCGGCACCGTCGTCGCCATTACCCACGACCGGTATTTCCTCGACAATGTCGCCGGCTGGATCCTCGAACTGGACCGGGGCGAAGGCATTCCCTGGGAGGGCAACTACTCCTCCTGGCTCGACCAGAAACAAAAACGGCTCGCCCTGGAGGAAAAGCAGGAATCCGCGCGCCGCCGCACACTCCAGCGTGAACTCGAATGGGTGCGCATGTCCCCCCGCGCTCGCCAGGCCAAGGGCAAGGCGCGTCTGAACGCATATGAGCAGTTACTTGCCGACGAGATGGAAGCGGAAAAATGTGCCCAGGCTACCGATATGCACATTCCCCCGGGGCCGAGGCTTGGCGACCTCGTGGTCGAGGCCACGGCCCTGCGCAAGGATTACGGCGACAGGCTCCTGATCGAGGACCTGTCCTTCAAGCTGCCGCGAGGTGGAATTGTCGGCGTCATCGGCGCCAACGGGGCAGGCAAGACAACCCTGTTCCGGATGATGGTTGGAGAGGAAAAACCGGACGGAGGCACATTGCGAATCGGTGAATCGGTCGCCATTGCCTACGTCGATCAGAACCGCGACACACTGAATGGCGACCGCCAGGTCTGGGAAGAAATCAGCGATGGCAAAGACATGGTTGTGCTTGGCAAGCGCGAAGTGCCCGCACGCTCCTATGCCGCCGCGTTCAATTTTAAAGGATCAGACCAGCAGAAGCGCGTGAAGGATCTCTCCGGAGGCGAGCGCAACAGGGTCCACCTGGCAAAATTGCTCAAGAGCGGCGGCAACCTGCTTCTGCTCGACGAGCCGACCAACGACCTGGACGTCGATACGCTCCGGTCTCTCGAGGATGCCCTGATCTCCTTCGCCGGCTGCGCGGTCATCATCAGCCACGACCGCTGGTTCCTGGACCGGATCGCAACCCACATCCTCGCCTTCGAAGGGGATTCCAAGGTTGTCTGGTTCGAGGGCAATTATCAGGATTACGATGCCGATCGCAAGAGGCGGCTGGGCGCACTCGCAGACCAACCCCACCGGATCAAGTATAAGCCCTTGGTCCGGGGATGAGTGATGAGTAATGAGTAATGAGTGATGAGTATCGAGCTGCTTTCAGCTTTGGTGTCATCGGGGTCGCAGCTAATCTATCCTTGCTCCTCGGGGTGGACTCGCGATACAAATAGTAATATGCCTGATTTCAAGCGGGATGAGGAAGCCGCCCTAAGGGTCTGTCACAGAATAACAGGTCCACTTTGGCGCGAGCGCCGGGCGGGCAGAT
>CAYGWQ010000368.1:0-5097 GCA_964353465.1 uncultured Acidobacteriota bacterium
CGGCCAGCGAGTGGTGCAGGCGAACCGACGTGCCCCCCGTGCTGCCGCCTCCCCTGCCGCCGGCGCCTGCCGCGGGCGCTCCGGCTGCTGCCCCGCGCCCACCGGCGCTTGCTGCGGGTGCCGCGTTGTAAGTGAGGAGCAATTCCACTTCTGTGTTCTTCGGGAAGTTTTTGGTGCGTGGCCAGTAAAATGCGGAGCGATTCCGGTCAATGCCGCCGGCGCCCAGGTTCTGTGCGTCCCTCATGAAAAAGTCGGTGGCGTCCACCAGAACTCGGCCACCTTCCTCCGCGGCAATACGAAAGCCGAAGATCGTGGGATCGGTGTACGCTTCGCTCACCGCGCGGCGCTCCGCGGCGTCGTCGCTGATGGCCCGGTTCTGATAATTGACTTGCGTGAGAAAGATCCTGGAGCCGTAGCGGTCGAATCTCATGATCTGCCCTCCGCTCCAGGAGCCGCGATTGCGCCCTTCTATGCTGGAGGAGAGGTCGGTGACGTACAGGAATTCCGCTCCCGTCCTGCCAATCTCGAGCCACATCCTTTCAGCCTTCTCCTCCCAATAGAGGTTGAAGAAGCCCTCCAGCTTTTGCATGCCCGCGGTTTTTTCAGTGATGGTAGGGGTATCGCCGCCGGTTTGCCTCTGGGGCGCCGCCGGAGCCGCAAACATCAGGACAATCACTGCGACGATCACGCCGTGTTTCGCCATGGGTCCTCCTCGGAATTCAGGGTTCGATGAAGCGCTGCGGTGCGGCCCATGATGATTCGGTGTGCTGCCCGTTGTCAAGAAGTCCGGCCAGGGACAGGCTCTGCTATCGGATCACGTTTACAGTTACATAAGACGGCGATTGCGCCGAACGGAAGATCTTCTGGGTCGCTTTCCGATAATCCGATTCCCGGGCGTGATAGATGTCCACGAACTTCTGCGGATTGCGATCAAACATCGGAAACCACGAGCTCTGCACCTGTACCATGATCCTGTGCCCCTTCAGAAAGGTGTGATACTTGTCCCCCAGGGGGAACTCCAGCCTCGTGACCTTGTCCGGCACCATCGGTTGGGGATTCGTAAAGCTGCTCCGGAACTTGGCTCTGAGGATATCTCCTGCCAGCAGCATCTGAAAACCGCCCATGCGGACATTCTGCGGATTCGGCTGCGGGTCCGGTGCGTTTCCCGGATATATGTCAATGAGTTTCACCACGAAGTCGGAGTCGGTTCCGGTGGTTGATACGTGGAGATTGGCCGTGATGGGCCCGGCGATCGTCAGATCTTCTTTCAGGGGCTCGGTCTGGCAATAAAGGACGTCCGGCCGCGTCCAGGCGAATCGCTGGTCCTCTACCATGAACAGGTGTCCCTCGATCGTCCGGATCTCGGCGGAGTAAGGCACGGGCTTGGCGGGATCGCTTACATAAGAATCGAACGCCTGGTTGGCTGCGTTCCGCGGCGGGTCAAAGGCAAGCCTCGAACCCGCATCCAGGTAGAGATTTAATGGCCGGGCACCCGCGGGAGGCCAGTTGTCGGCCGCCCGCCATGCATTCCTTCCGGTCTCGAAGGCGGCCACTTTGGAGAGCTTCATTTCTCCCTTATCCTTCAGGTAATAGTTGAAGAACGGGAGCTCGATCTGTTCACGATAATAGACTCCGGTCTTGGAACCGAATGAGATATTGCCCAGGGTGTCGCCGTCCATGCGCGCATAGCCGCCATGAAGCCAAGGGCCGATCACAAAATAGGTCTTGTTCCGGGGATTTTTTTCGATCAGCGCGCGGTACATGCGGAATGGACCATAGAAGTCCTGTGCATCAAACCACCCGGCGACGATCAAAACAGGATGGTTGATGTTGTTCAGATCCTTGGGCACATTTCGTGACTGCCAGTATTCATCATAGGTGCCGTGCGCCATATAGTCGTTCCAGGTCGGAACGTCGTCGGCGAAGAACTTGCGCGCATTTGCGGCGGCCCCGAGCCGCAGGAAGAAGTCATAGCCGTCGGGAGTGCCGTAGTCGAATGGGCCGATCGGCTGGTCGGTCGGGGCGGAGCGTGCGCGGGCATTCCCGGACATCCAGGCAAAGGCATACATCAACTGGAAAGCGCCGCCGGAATGATGGTCGTCCCCGAGGAACTGATCCTGCGGCGGCGATTGCGGCGAAGAGGCCTTCAGGGCCGGGTGCGCGTCGATCATCCCCTGCGAGACTTCCCATCCTCCCCAGGAGATTCCCCATTGACCGACACGGCCGTTGTGGTTCGGGATATTTTTCAAAAGCCATTCGATCGTGTCGTATGTGTCGGTGCTTTCATTGACCTGTCCCTTGACGATGGGGCGATGGTGAATGAACTCCCCTTCGGATCGGAATTTGCCGCGGCAATCCTGGTAGACGACGATGTAGCCTTCGCGGGCAAATTCGTTGTTCGGACCGACAGCGTTCCTGTAGTTATCAAGGCCGTACGGCTGGATTCCGTATGCCGTTCTGGTGATCAGGACGGGATACTTCCGCGATTGGTCTTTGGGCGTATACACGATCGTAAACAGCTTGATCCCGTCACGCATCGGGATCATGGTTTCCAATTTCGCATAATGCTCCTTTGCGCTGTACGCCGGCTGCTGAGCGGTTGTCTGCGCTGAGGGCTGCCTCTGGAAGGTGACCGTGACGATAACGCACCAAACGATGAGCGTGACGGATCGACAGAATCTCATATGCCGCCTCCTCGTATTCCATCCACTATGGGATCTCACTCTCCCGACCTTGCTTGTGCTTACATCCTGTCCGATTTGGCCGTCAATCTGCAAGCATCAAAAATCAGACATGCCCGCCGTAATGGCAGACGGCAAGGTTGGTATGTCTGCCGGATGAACGCAAAAATAGTTGTTGGCATCAGGAGCATGGAGGGATATAAGATCATTCATCATAGCGGGTATGAATCTAGAAAAGCTGGATCCGAGGTGGGGAAGGCCGGGCGCGGAGCGCCGAAAACGGCGCAGGCCTCGTTCCAATGGAGGGCCTGCCTCAAGGCTTGCCCTCCGGAGAGGGATGAGAGGGGCTGCGAACCTGTCGTTCAGGAGATACTCCAAGGAGTGCTACAGATGAAAATATCAACCTGGAATATGAATCGAGTCGCCCGAGTCGGGCTCACTCTATTGTTCTTAACGTTCGTAACCTCGCTTCCGGTTCAGGCACAGACGGCCAGCACCGGAACGGTTCTGGGCATGGTCAAGGATCCGTCCGGAGCCATTGTCCCGAGCGCCGCCGTTGAACTCATCGACACGGCCACCCAAGGGGTTCGAACCACCGTTACCAATGAGGTCGGTCGTTACACCTTCACAGCGGTCCGGCCCGGCACCTACTCCGTCACTGCCGCGGCTTCCGGATTCCAGAAGTCGGTCATCCCAAGTCTGGTGGTCGAGATTTCCAAGTCATACACCATCGATTTCCAGCTCAAGATAGGGCAGGCCACACAGCAAGTGGTGGTCACGGCCAGCGCCGGAGCAGAGCTGCAGACCCTCGACGCCACGGTAGGGGATACGGTGGGCGGCCAGCTGCTCGAGCTCCTGCCGAGCATCGACCGCAACGTGACGAGTCTGCTGCTGCTGCAGCCGAGCGCGACACCGGTCGAAGGGGAAGGAACCCGGAGCAGCCGATATGGAGGACAGGTTGCCGGGGCTCAGAGCGACCAGAACGTCTACGTGCTCGATGGTGGCAACATCACGTCCGGCGTCTCGGGCAATTCGGACTACTGGAACAATTTCAACGGCACGTCGGAAGGTGCGATTCCTACGCCTTCGGAAAGCATCCGGGAATTCCGCGTCGGCACCACAAACCAGATGGCAAGCTTCAGCGGCGCCGGTGGCAGCCAGGTCATGCTGGTGACCAAACGCGGGACCGACCAGTACCATGGTTCCATGTACGACTATCTGCAGAACGACAACCTCAATTCCAATTCCTGGACGCGCAACCGGCTGAACCAGGTGCGCCCGGAAACCAGAGACAACAGGTTTGGCGCCAGCTTTGGCGGCTCCCTGCCGTGGCTCCACAAGAGCCTGGAAACCCAATTTTTCTTTCACTATGAGGGCCGGCGGCGGCGCGACTATACCCAGGTGACCAGGACCGTCCCGACGGACACATTGAAGCAAGGGATTCTGCGATTCCGCGACGGGGCCGGCAACATCGTGTCCTACAATTTGAAGACCTCGACTCAGTGCGGGGCCGCCGGCAACCTTCCCTGTGACCCGAGGGGGATGGGTCTCAATTCCTTGATCAACGAAATGTGGTCCAGGTATATGCCGACCGGAAATGACTCATCGACGGGAGAGGGCTTGAATACCATCGGCTTCAGCTCGCCGGTCTCCATGCCGAATAATTCTGATTTTGCCGTGCTCCGGCTCGACCATGCCATTACGCAGAACTGGGCGTTTACCGGCAGCTATCGTTTTTATACGGAGCAGCGCACCGAATCGCGCCAGACCGATATCGGCGGCCTGGTTTCGGGAAATCAAAAGGGGAAGGCTGCCTCGGTAGCCCTTATTCCGCGCGAGCCGCGCTACCTGGTTTTTGGATTGACGGGATCCTTCACCCCGATGATCACCAGCGAAACCAATTTCAGTTACCTGCGCGACTACTGGTACTGGCAGACGGATAGCGCCAGACCGCAGATATCCGGAGTTGCGGCCGCGCTGGCTCTGCCCGGTGACATGACTCCCACCAATCTCGCGATTGGGAACATCCGCCAGCGGGAATGGCGCGGGCATCACTACACTCTGGGCGAGAACATGGCGTGGGTCAAGGGAGCCCATCTGCTTCAGTTCGGCGGATCCTACCGTCGCAACGCCATCCAGTTCTGGCGCGATGATCAACAGTCTGCTCTGACGGTGCCGATGTACTACATCACGACGGGAAGCGGCATCAACATCCCCGCCACCTACCGGCCGCCCGCCTGCAGCAGCACCGTCACCACGAACTGCCTCCCGTCCGCGCAGGTCAGCAACTGGAACAGCTTCTATGTCGCGGTCTTGGGCATGACCGATCGCGCCGTTCAGGTGGGAACTCGCGACGGCAGCCTCAACGCCAACCCGATCGGGACTCCTCCCAGGGTCGACAAGAGCTATCCCGAGT
>CAYGWQ010000369.1:0-5057 GCA_964353465.1 uncultured Acidobacteriota bacterium
CGCGGCTCGCCCCCGGCTACTTTCTTTGCGTCCCTCCGGGACGCCTTGTTTTGAGGCAGTCTCGCCGGACGGGGTTTGAAGTGTCGCTTCCTGCTGCCGAATCCGCCTATTGTGATTTCCCGCCTGTGCCGATAAGTGGGCTGACGGACCCCTCCCTTTGATGCGTGGGGTAAGCCTGCACATTATTCAGCGCTCATCCCCCCAAAAACATGGGCTCTCCCCGCCTGTGCGGGACTGCCGGCGTTTTTGCGCTGTGCCGAGGATCAGGAACATGAAATCACGAGCCGGCTCTCATCAATTACTTCAACTCATTCGTGTGACATGCGTTATCGTCCTCACATTTCTGCTGAATTCAACGCTCGAATATGCGACGGGCGCAATGGAACAGGCCGGAGAAGAGCGCGCGCAGCTCGATCGGCTTTTGCGGCGCTATGAGAGGGTACGCTATGATCCTGAACTAGCTTCGAGGCAGGTGTGGGAGAGCGGGGAACTCCTGCTTGCCACAGGCGATAACGCTTTCAATATCATCCTGGAACCACACGACTTGCGGGCGCCCGGCTACCTTTCTGAAGAGGACCTGCCGGGAGGGGTCAGGCGTGCCTTGCCGGCCGCCATGGCTCGGACTTTCCGCGGCATCGCCCCCGGATTCCCGGATTCAGAGGCGCGCTTTACCGTCAGGGAAGGCGCGATTGAAGGCGTCATCCTGACTCCCGGGGAGTGGTACTACTTCGAGCCGCTTCAGAACTTTTCCCCCAATTCGGATCCTGCCGAGATGGTGGTTTACCGCCGGTCCGACATCCGGCTCGAGGCACTCGGCGTTTGCGGCACTACTCTCGCCCACCGTATAGGAGAAGCCCGCGAGCACGTGGAACCCCTGATGCTCGCAGCGCCCGCGGGCATGAACACCGCGCAGGTGGCCACCGAGGCCGACTACGAATATGTAGCGGCGTCCGGAGACGCGGCGGCAGCCAATGCCACCATCCTCGATGTCCTGAACCAGGTCGACGGCATCTATTCAACAGAACTTTCGGTTTCTCTTCAGGTTATCTACCAGCATGCCTGGTCCACGGCAGACGATCCCTATTCCTCAACCTCTGCCTCGACCATGCTCGGGGAGTTCCGTGATCATTGGAACGCCAACTTCTACATGACTCCCTTCGACCTTGCTCACATGTGGACCGGCAAAGACATGGATGGGAGCACCATCGGTATCGCCTATCTATCGGTCGTGTGCGACGCGCGAACTTACAGCTATGGGATTTCGCAGAGATTCACATCCTCTCCCGGCAAATACATTCTCACAGCCCACGAAATCGGGCACAACTTCGGCGCCGGTCATCCCGATCAGACCAACCCGCCCCATTCGGAATGCAGCAATACCATCATGAACAGTTCCGTCGGCACGGGATTCAGCTTCTGTTCGTATTCACGCTCGGAAATCGCCTCCCATGTCTCATCGAGCTCCTCCTGCCTTACCTCCGGGCCGGCTGCGCCCTCGAATCTGACAGCAACAACAGTCTCCGGCTCCCAGATCAACCTGTCCTGGCAGGACAACAGCGCCGACGAAACCGGCTTTGTCGTGGAGAGGAAGACGGGCACGGGAGGTACCTGGGGGCAGGTGGGGACGACCGCCTCGAACGTGACAGCGTTCAACAACACCGGGCTGGTGAGCGGCACGACCTATTTCTACCGAGTCCAGGCGACGAGTGGAGCCGGCTCATCCGGATACTCGAATGAAGCCTCTGCAACTACTTCGTCCAGCCCCCCTACGATCGCGGGATTCCTGCCCCCAAGCGGCAGCGTCGGGACGGTGGTCGCCGTCGCCGGCACCAACCTTACCGGGGCGACCGCGGTCAGGTTCAACACCACGAATGCGAGCACTTTTACAGTGGTCTCGTCGACGCAGATCAACGCCACTGTTCCCTCGGGGGCAACAACGGGCCGCATCAGCGTGACCACCCCCTCCGGCACGGTGACAAGCTCCGCCACCTTCACGGTAAACCCGAGCACGAACCGGTGTGACCTGAACAGCGACGCGTCGGTGAACGTTCTGGATCTTCAGTTGCTGGTCAATGCGATCATGGGAGTTCCGGGCAGCCCAACGGGCGCCGACCTGAACAGCGACGGCGGCACCAATGCCCTGGATCTGCAACTGCTGGTCAACGTGATCCTGGGATTGCGCAGCTGCCCGGGATAGGGCCAAATGCACCCTGGTTGATAAACCACGAAATACACGAAATACACGAAAGGATTGGATCAGAGCCAAAATAGCTTCTGTCGCGAAATTCGGCTGCAGAATGTGCCGGCCGAGCCCCGAAGGGGCGGAAAGATAATAGCCGGGGGCGCAAGCCCCCGGATAGAATATTGCATTTAAGGAGCCCCGGCAGGGGCGAAAGAGCTTTGTTCGCAATCTCTTTCTGTCGCCCCATCCAGGGCTCCACACTGCTTTCCGATCCAACCCCGGGCTTGCGCCCGGGGCTATTATCTTGCCGCCCCTATGGGGCTGGGCCAGAGGGCGGAGCGAATTTCGCGACAGAAACTAAATAGGGATTGCTGCGGCATCTCTCTCCGACTCCAAGGCCCGATAGGCCGCACCTTTTCGTGAATTTCGTGTATTCCGTGGTTCCTGAATTTGCTGCCTACCGTGACTGCGAAGGAGCGATATAGCGAACCGCCGCCAACTCAGCCAAGGCTGCCAGGCTTGAGACCGGCAGCCGCCCGATCAGCAGATTCGCGCTCCTCGGCTCCAGCATTACTTCGAAACCGAGTCGCTTCAATTCCGCGAGGACAGTGGCATTCTTCTCGGCAAGCCAGATCTGAATCTCCGCCTTGCCGTCACGGACAAACCTGGCTTCCTCCGCGCCGGGCTTTGAATCCTGCTTGCGGAGCCGTTCGATGAGTGCGGCGATTACCGGGTGCAGCTTGGCTGCGGCTTGAATGCGCTTCAAATCCTGTGATGTCACCGCGGAAACCGCGTCCACGGTCTCGCTGAATACGGGAGTTGCGGCCTGCTGCCTGTATGCGCCACCGGCAATCTTCCCCTTTCCCGGAGCACCGAGAGCAAGGACCGAGGATCCGCGCGGCTCACCAAACACTCCCCGATAGCTCACCCCGTCGGGCATTTCCACCGGCACCGCAATGCGGCGCGGTTTGCCCCCTTCCGTGATGGTCATCTCCTCGACCGCGACGAAGGAAGTGAACTGAGTCATCAACCCGAATCTCAGGCCGAGCTGCGTGATGTCCTCGCGCAGCGCCGCCTGCATATCCCCGCGCTGGGCGCCGCTGAAGTCCTGCGACATCAGGTCGTCAATGAGGGTTCGGGCCCATAGCTTGGCAAGGACGTTGTTGTTCGGCTCGCGATCGGGCAAGCTGACCGGCAGGTCGCGCGAGAATGGCCCTCCCGACATATTGCCCGACAGCCGGACCACACCCTGCCCGGCGCGTACGTAGCGGCCGCAGATCACGATCGGCCTGGCGCTGAAAAGATCCGGGATGCGCTTGGGATAGACATCCGTTACCGGCAGCTCGCCCCAGTTTATCGCAACATCGGTCAGGAGCGGGTTGCGCACTCTTTCATGAAACCGGCGGGCCGCTGCCGAGCCATCGTCCGTCAGTGAGACATACTCGACTTCGCCTCGCCCCTGCAGAGCCATCTGATCCAGGAGGAAACGGTTGACCGAGTTCCCGATCCCGAAGGCAAAAACCCGAGCGTTCGGGTGCTTTTGAACTTCCGAGATGATCTCCAGATCATTCCCCACGTACCCGTCCGTCATGAAGCAGACGATGCGGATATGCCCTTGCGCGTCCGATGGATCGAGGGCCGCGCGAATCGCCTTCATCATTTCCGTGCCGCCGCTTCCGGTCTGCCGCCCGAGGAACTGCTCCGCTTTTTGGAGATTCTCCACTGTCGCAGGGACCGGTTCCGGAAAAAGAATGCGTGTGTCGCCCGAAAAAGTCATCAGGTTGAACGTGTCCCTAGGGTAGAGGGACTGAAGAGCCAGCCTCATGGTTTCCTTCGCCTTCTCGATCGGAAAACCGCTCATGGAACCCGAGCTGTCGAGCACGAAGATCAGTTCCTTTGGCGTCACATCCTGGGCCCTGACCCGATCAGGCGGCTGAAGGACGAGCGCGAAAAAGCCCCCTTCGTCCCCCCGGTGGGCAAGCACGGAGTCTTTGATGGTTCCGCCAGCCACTTTGTAACGGAGGATGAAGTCCTTGTTGGGGATTTCGTTCTGGTCTTTGAGCCGGATGGCGGCGCTGTGAGGATTTAACGTATCGATGATCACATCGTGCAGGATGGATTTAAGATCCTCGATCGTCACTCCGGCTTCGAGCAGGACCGACAGCGAGATATCGTGCCCCGCTCGCCTGGGGGTCGCGGTTTCCGGGTCGGCTGCGACTGGCGGTGTGATGCGCGAGGCATCCGGGACCTTTGTGGTATCCGGGGCCCAGCCGCCGCCGCTTTTGCCGGTGGGCTTGCCGGGGATGTAACGCGGCCCCACCACCATCGGGAAGACGAACTCATACGATCCGTCCGTGTACTTGAGCGTTTCCACGTAGCTGATTTTTACCGTCACCTGTTCGCCGGGCATGATGTTGGCCACAGACTGGGTGAAGATGTTTGGCCTTTCCTGGTCGAGCAGGCCGGCAACATGGCCGGCGGCGCGGGCGGCTTCATAAATGGCCTGCGCCTCTTCGCGCCTCTTGATCTGGCCGCGGACTGTCCGGCTTCCGACAATGATCGTCATGTCATCGACGGCGGCATTCTGGGGCAGCGGAAACGTGTAGACCGCCTCGATCTTTTCCGTGCTTGGATTGCCGAACTGCTGCGTCACCACGACCCGCGCCAGAAATCCGCTGATGGACGCCTTTACGTCGGTGTGCTTGAGAGGGCAAAGGGAGGTGGTATTTCCGGTCTTGTCGATCACCTGAAGCGAGCCCTGGGTTTGCCGTGGTGCTGCGGGTGCGGCAGGGGTGCGAACGCTTTGTGCTGCGGTCTGCCCCAGGCAGACCAGGGTCATCAAGGTGACGATAGAAAACAACGCAAGGGAACGAGA
>CAYGWQ010000370.1:0-5009 GCA_964353465.1 uncultured Acidobacteriota bacterium
AGCGCCGAAGGTGCGGCACACGAATATCCGTACCCGGTTCCGTATAAGGTCCAGGCTTCTGCGCCGCTTTGGGGTGATGACCAGGGCCCGGGGCACAAAGCGGCGCAGAAGCGCCGCACTCCGAGGCCTTCGGCCGAGACTGCAACATCCGCGTCCTCTCGGAAACCTTGCCTCCGCTGAGAAACAATTGAAATATATTGGGTGGTGCCGAAACTACAGGTGCATGAGTGCAGAACAGGATCCTGAGTATAGGGGCTCGTTGCATCAGGGCGGCTTTGCGCTGCTGGTCGCGCTGATCGCGCTTTCCCTGATTTCGCTGGTTGGCCTGTTTCTCTCTCTGGCGGCGACTTCCGAAGTCCGGGTCAGCGATAATTACGAAAGCCTCATCCGTGCGCGTGCCGCCGGCCTTGCAGGCCTGAAACATGCGCGCGCGTTGCTGAAAGGATTGAACTTTAATGATCTGCTGCAAGGGCCGGATGGGACGCACGATGCGAGCCCGGCAACTACGGCTCTTGCCCGAAGCTATAGTTACCGCTCTCCCCTCGGTTGGCCTATCGCCCGGATGCTGGACATCCTGGATCCTGCAGGCTCCATTGCGGGGATGTCCGATGACGGGATCGTAAACACCGGCCGGCATCCGGGTGGTCATGGCATGGAACTGATCCCCCTGCCCGGAGTGGCCCAGATTGTGCGCGATCCCAACGGTCCGGGGACGATAGTCACCAGCCGCTATTTCGTCAAAGTGTCCGACAACAACGGAGAGGCAGGCGAGCTCGCCCAGGATCCGGTGGACGACCCGTTCCTGGATGGAGACGGTCAGATCATTGTGCGCTCGATGGGGATTGCGCGGACTCTGAGAGAAGACATGCAGTCAGGGTACCAGAGGAATTCAGTAGCCCTGTTTGAGGCGAGATTCAGGCGATTCTCGACCTTTGACCTCGAGGCCTCCCTGGTTGTGCAGGGGAGTGCCGCCGAAGCTTCCTCCATGAGCATGTTCGGCGGCAGCCAGTTTCTTGTTCACGGGGGCGTTGCCAATCCCGGCATTGGGACCATCGATGCACCGCCGGGGAGTGGTGCCGTATCTGCCCAGCAGATCCTTTCTCAGCTTTCACCGGCACAGAGGGTCAACATCCAGGGGTCAAGCCCGGCTCCATCGGTCCGGGACATCACGCCTCCGCCGGCGGGGTCTCCTGACAAGAGGCTGCTCCTGGACCTGCCCTATCTGCGGCGATTTTTCGGGCAGACAGTGCCGCACTTTGCCGACAGCGCATATCCGGAGTCTCAAAGCTGGATCGACACGGCTCCCCAGTCGCTGGGCAGCTATGATCCCGCGCTGCCGGCAACCTCGCCCGGTCAGGATCCCCGGGTAACCTATGTGAATGGAGACCTCGTTGTCGGCGGCAATCTTGATGGGGCTGGCATTCTGGTGATAGCCGGAAAATTATCCGTGACCGGCCAGTTTCGATTTTACGGCCTTGTCCTGGTGGCCGGTACGGGCGAATTCATCTGCGGAGGGCAGAGCAGCATCACGGGCGCTGTTTATGTCGCGAACCTCTCGGATGCCATTGGAGGCTTGAGTTGGGGTACTGCAAAGCTCACCCTGGAACAGAACTGCCATCTCACGTTCAATCGAGAGGCGGTCCGCATGGCAGTTAACCAGATACCGCCAACGCAACTGTGCTTTCGGGAGATTACCAGCATCATAGATCCCTGAAGCGGCGAACTTGCGAGACAGTACGACCTTCTCCAAGCGATTGCTTCAGACCTTGCGAGGGTTCCGGGGGTGCTGGTCGCGCCGGCGGTCGAGGACGTCGTCGGGGAGTTCATTGACATCGTCCGCCCGGCGCGGAAAATGGTCTGCAAGCGCCTTGCCGCAGCTTTCAATCGCCGCACATATGCCCTCCCGCGCCCTGCCTTGCTTGATTCCGCTAATGATCTGGTTTCGGACCTCCTGCCAATGAGGCTCCCCCATCTTTTCGTGAATCCCTTTATCTCCCAAAACCACGACCCGGTGCTCCAGACAGGAGAGATAGATGACAATCCCATTAGCCTCCCGGGTCCTATACAAACCGCTCGCATAGAATTCCCGGAACGCCGCTTCATGGACACGCTCGTCCATTTCCCGCGAGGATATGAACCAGCGCCGGCAGGATAACCGCGGGATCAGGGCGTAAAAGAAGGCAAATGCTATGATCTCTGTCCAAAGGACCATGCCGATCGTCTGGGGCGCAGGCAGGAGAAGGTAAACAGCGGTGACCAGAATGGAACCGGCGAGGGCTCCCTGCAATGTGGCATGCCGGTACCGGTCTGAGGCATCGGTGAATGCAAAAACAATCTCTCCGGAGGTGACCATCTCTGCTTTCCTGACCGCCTCGGCAATAGCCTTTTTGTCTTCTTCCGTCAGCAACATAGCCCTTAAGCTCATTCAATCCTTACTCACCACTCATCACTCATTACTGCGAACTACCACCTGCCGGAGGCTCCGCCGCCGCCAAAGCCGCCTCCTCCTCCCGAAAAGCCACCGCCGCCTCCACCGAAGCCGCCGCCTCCGAAACCGCCCGGGAAAAACGGGCCGCCGAAACCGCCCCAGCGCCTGTGAGTCGTCGAGCGGCTTCCCGCCTGAACCAGGCCTCCCAGGATCGCGCCTAGTACCGAGCCGACCAGGCCTCCGACCAGGATGGCTGCCAAGGCGGGCCCGACAAGGCTGTAAATGAGGAATGCCCCTGCTCCCCCTCCCAGAATGCCTCCCCCCCATTTCCCGGTTGATCCGAGTACCCAGAGCAAGGGAGCGAGGAGGAAGATCAGGAAGTTGTACCAATTTCCTGAGTCGCGCTGACGCCGGGATTCGGCTGAGGGGCGACTGATAGGCTCATAGACACCGCGGACGGTCTGGATGATCGCTTCGGTACAGGCTTCGACGCCTTGGTAGTACTGTTGTCTGCTGAAGTTGGGCACAATCTCGTTTTCGATGATTCGCCTGCTGCGGGCATCGGTCAGGTTCGCTTCGAGGCCGTAGCCGACCTCAATGCGCACCTGCCGTTCCTTCATGGCGATGAACAGCAGGACGCCGTTGTCCCGGCCTTTCTGTCCCAGACGCCAGGCTTCGGCCACGCGCCCTGCGAAGTCCTCGAGCACCTCTCCCTCCAGGCTGGGTATGATCAGGACGGCGATCTGGGTGGAGTCTGAGGCTTCAAACAGCTTGAGTTTTGCCTCGAGACCTGAGATTTCCTCAGGAGTGAGCAATCCCGCAAGGTCGGTGACCCGCGCCTGAAGCTTGGGAATCTCGAGCGCAGACGCCGCAATAGCCTGAAAGGCAAGAATCAGCAGGCTCACGCCGATCACGGATGGCCAGACATTTTTTCGCATCGGTCACTTGCCGAAATTAACGACCGGAGCCTTTTCACTTCCCGGAGCGCTCTGAAAGTATACTTTCTCGTTGAACCCGAAGAAACGAGCCACCAGGCTGGCGGGGAATTGCTTGATCCGGGTGTTGTAAATCTGAGCGCTCTGGTTGAATTTCTTCCGCTCATTGTTGATGCGGTTTTCGCTCCCTTCGAGCTGGCTCTGAAGCTCGAGGAAGTTCTGGTTGGCTTTCAGATCCGGATATTTCTCGACCACTACCATCAATCGTGAGAGCGCGCTGGAAAGTCCGTCCTGTGCCTGCTGGAACTTCTGGAACTCGGCTGGGTTCTTCAGCATGTCCGGCGAAACCCGGATCGATCCTGCCTGGGCGCGCGAAGCGGTGACTGTTTCCAGCACGTCAGCCTCGTGAACCGCATAGCCCTTGACCGTGGCCACCAGGTTCGGGATCAGATCGGCACGCCGCTGGTAGACGTTTTCGACCTGGGCCCATTGCTGGTTGACCTCCTGCTCCTTCGCGACAATGTCGTTGTAAGTGCGCTGTATCATGAAACCTGGAATCAGCACGAGAACTACCAGGACCGCGAGGATGATCAAACCTATGAGACAACCTTTTTTCATTCTAACCTCCTGGATTTTGCCGGTACTACATTACCTATAATATCAGGTTCCACATCTCATGGCAGAAAAGAGCAATCATCAGGTTTCCTGAAGTGAGCTGACGAAAGCACGGACCCGGCTGGCGTTGGTCATCAAAATGCTGAATTCGGGAGGCCGCAATTCGCCGCCCATAAAACACCGGGGATTGCGATACTTCATCAGGCCCTCGACGTTCTCCAGGGCGGCAACATGCAGTTCCCTGGCGCCGCTCTGCAGAACGATCTTGCTGAAATTGCGCTCGGTAATGCCCCCGCCAGGCATGACGATGATCCGGTCGCCGGCATCGCGCACGAGTTGAGCGATGAGGTCCAGACCCTCGAGAACACAGCTCTCCTGGCCGGAGGTGAGGATGCGGTCGATGCCGAGCCCGATTAGTGTTTCCATCGCATGGAAGGGATCTCGTGACATGTCGAAGGCGCGGTGGAACGTGACACTCATGGGCCTGGCCAGTTCGGTCAAGGTGCGCGTCCGGACTTCGTCTATGGAACCATCCTCCTTCAGGATGCCGATGACGACGCCGTCTGCCCCCGTTTTCCCGGCGGTCTCGATGTCGCGCTTCATGATTTCGAACTCGATCGCCGAATAACAAAAGTCGCCGCCGCGCGGCCGGATCATGACTTGCAGGGCGATGTGGAGTTTGCGCCGTGCCTCCTGCATCGAGCCCGCACTCGGAGTGGTGCCTCCCTCCATCAGATTCGCACAAAGCTCTACGCGGTCCGCACCCTCCTCCTGCGCAGCGATGGCTCCTTCAACCGATTCGACACAGACTTCCAGGACTCTTTTCAACGCGCACCTCCCCCTCCGGCCGGGATAACGGTTCAAATCAACCATTGCGAGCATAAGCATCCTCGGGACACCTCTGCAATTGAAAAGTTGCCCCCGTGGCGGCGGGCTTCAGCCCGTTCGCTTTTCTTGAAGTCATTACCTGTGTTTCTGTCGCAAGATCGCTCCGCCCATGAGGCAAGCCCCGAAGGGGCCGAAAGAGAATA
>CAYGWQ010000371.1:0-4959 GCA_964353465.1 uncultured Acidobacteriota bacterium
GGTCGGTGACCGCCGCACCCACCAGGCCGACACGCCGGGCATCGCCGGGAATCAGCGCCAGAACCTTTTCAGGGGCCACGAGCCGCATGCCGCCATTGGTCGTGATGCGCATTACGCAAAACGTGCAGGTACGCGAGCAGCCCCGTTCAGGCTCGATCAGGAACATCGAGCTCAGCACCGCGTTACGGGTGATGATCTGCGAGTGGGCCGGCAGACGGTCCTCGTGCGCGCACTCGATCGGCGGCAGGCCCTTCGATTGGCCGGGCACGTAGCAGCCCGGGAGCGCAGCAAAGCGGCTGAGGAGTTCTGCCCGGCTCATCGACGACACTGCATCGAGGAAGGTGTGGATCAGTTCCTCGGCCTCGCCGAGGAGGATCAGATCCACGAAGGGGGCCAGCGGCAAAGGATTGGAGAAAGTCAAGGGCCCGCCGGCCACAATGAGGGGATGCTTTTCCGTCCGGTCCTCGCGCAGCAGCGGGATCCCGCTCAGATCCAGCAATTCCAGAAGTCCCGTGATTTCCAGTTCGAAGGAAATCGAAAAAGCGACGACGGGGAAATTCGCCACCGGCGTCTCGCTCTCGTAAGTAAATAGCGGCATGCGCAAGCGCCGGTAATCTCCGGCATTGTCCGGCAGGAAGGCCCGCTCGGCGCCGGCGCCGGGATGCAGATGGATTTCCCGATAGATGGTCTGGAATCCCAGCGAACTCATGCCGACAGGGTACTGACTCGGGTAACAAAGGGCAACGCGGAGCGGCGCTTCAGTCCGCAGCGTACCTGCTTCCTCACGCAAGCGCTGTCGTATTTGGGAGGTGAGATCCCAGGAGCTCATGGCCGCGTTCCGTTTTCGCATGGGGCAGTACCCAGTTCCGGCTCAAACGCCGCGGATGACGCCGGGCCAGATGACTTTATGCAATTGCAGTTGCATGCGAACCGGAAGCCCACAGTCCAACACCCAGCGAGCCAGGTCGCTGTAAGCAATGGCACGAAACACCGGAGAGAACAGCACGACACCGACTCGGGCGGGAAGGTTGTAGCGAACGATGATATCGCAGGCCCAATCGAAATCCGCCCGGTTGCCAACCACGAACTTCACCTCATCATTCGCTGTCAGATACTGGACATTTTCGAGATCGTTGTGCTGCTGCATTCCGCTCGAAGGGCATTTCAGATCCATGATCTTGTGCACCCGCGGATCGATCTCCTTCAACGGCAGGTGGCCGCCGGTTTCGAGGCAGACGGTGTAGTTCCCGTCAAGCAGAGCCTTCAGCAGTTCCGGCGTGTCCTTCTGGAGCAGCGGCTCGCCTCCCGTCACCAGCACCAGTTTCGTCGGGAACGGGGCGATTGCCTCCAGGATTTCGGAGATCGACTTCTTCTGCCCTTCGGCAAAAGTATACTCCGTGTCGCAATAGGAGCAACGCAGGTCGCAACCGGTGAGTCGGATAAAGGCACAGGGAAAACCCATGAAGCTGGATTCACCCTGGATGCTGAAAAAGATCTCGTTCACTCTCATGACATCTGAATTTCGATCCCTCAGGACCGGGAAGGAGCGTTTGAGGAGTCTCTTTGCCGAATTGGCCCGTCCGGCTCTCAGGCTTGCCTGCTGCCTTCGTCCAGTTTGACAACCACGACCGTGATATTGTCGGGCCCGCCCGCTTCGTTGGCCGCGTTCACCAGGTTATTCGCCATTTCCTGGGGCGTTTTTTGGGCGGCGATCAGCAGTTCACGAATGCCCTCATCCGAGACTCCGTCCGTCAAGCCGTCGGAGCAGAGGAGGTAAATATCGCCGGCTCGCCCCTCTCCTTCTTCGATGTCGATTTCGACCTGCGCATGCGATCCGATCGAGCGCGTGATCAGGTTCTTCTGCGGGTGCCTGGCCAGGTCTGCTTTTCCGAGCACCCCATTCTCGTACAGGTGCCAGACCAGCGAGTGGTCACGTGTGAGCTGCTGGAGCGTCCCACCTCTCAGCCGGTACGCCCGCGAATCGCCAACGTGCGCTATGTAATATCGGCTGCCCCGGATCAGGAGAGCGGTCAGGGTGCTGCCCATGCCGGCCAGGGCGTAATCCTTGCGCTGGGCTTCGAGGACGCGGGAATTGGCTTCCATCGTCGCAAGCCGGAGCAACTCCGCGGGCGTCTCAGTGGCAGCCCCTTTCGAAGCCACCGCATCGTCCATGGTGGTGGCAGCCAGTCGGCTGGCAATTTCGCCGGCCGCATGCCCCCCCATGCCGTCCGCCACCAAAAACAGGCCGGTGTTGGGGTTCGCCACATAGCAGTCTTCATTGGAGATCCGCACCCGCCCCTGGTCGGTCTGGCTGCCGAATTGAATTCCCAATTGTCACCTGTCGTTTCTATTCGAGACAAACAATAAAACGTTGAACTTATAACACGTGTGCGACAACAGCTTCAAGCGCTGCGGCCAGTATGCAAGCCCTGGAGGGGCGGAAAGATAATAACCCCGGGTGCAAACCCGGGGATGGAGCGGAGCGAGGCGCAGAGCCCGGGAAGGGCGACGGAATAATGTCGCAAACAAATGTCTTTCGCCCCTGCCGGGGCTCATTAAATGCAACATTCTATCCGGGGGCTTGCGCCCCCGGCTATTATCTTTCAGCCCCTCCAGGGCTCGGCTGGCCCAATCTGCAACCGAGTTTCGCGACAGAAGCCAATCAGTACGGACCGACTCCATACCGATGTCTGTTATCCGAGGTCTAACTCCGATGTGATATCATCACCTGTGTGGAATGCAGGTCCCGGTAAGCATCCATCAACGGTCTGTAGCAAGGTCAGGTCTATGAAGCCCAAGCTCTCGAAACTGAAGATGGCGCTGCTCGCGGCAAGCCTGCTCGCATTCAGCGCGAGCTTCACGTACGCCGGCGTAAGCAGGGTGATCCAGGAGCGTTACCGCAGCAACTATGAAAACAAGGCTCTCTTCCTGAAGTCACCGATCTTTTCTGAGAAGCAGTATGTGTACATCACAGGGCAGACTTTCCGGCACGACCTGGCGCTCGCCGGGACGCCACGCTTCAAAGTGGGAGATCAGGTCCGCGTGCTCGGCATCGACTTCGGAGGAGATGAGATCAAATTCAAGCTCGGGGCCATTGCCGGCACGAGCCTGGTCGAACTCATTTTCAAGTTTGACAGCGCCCTGCAGGAAAACTTCCCGAACAGCGGCGTCTTCGACAGCGCCCTGACGGCTACGTTTACCGAGGGGTTGAAATACACCGAGTTGGAGGATGCCAAGCGCACCTTTGTCGAGCAGGAGTTCGAGCGTGCGGCGCGCGAGATCGCAACCACATCGGGCACGAGCCGGGACGCGGTTCTGAAATATGTGGCACCACGCCTGCCTGCCTACCAGGACGCAATGCGCGACATCGAGAACCTCCAGAATAAAAACCAGGACCTCAGCAGGCAAATCGCGCAGTCCCAAACCGAGAACCGGAAGCTGGAATCGGAATCCAGGAGCCAGCAAGCCGAGATGGGCCGGCTGCGCAGCCAGACTGCGGCCTTGCAGGAAAAGATCGACAGCTCTTCAGCACAGTTGCTGCGCCTTGGCGACGACCTGCGCAACGCCAAAGGAGTCTCGCAGAGCTACCAGCGGGAATTGGCCAACCTGCAACGCTCATTGAAAATCAAGGTGGACTCCAGCCGGGACCTGGCCCTGCAAATCTCCGAACTCGGCCAGGTGATGCAGAGGATACAGAAGGAAAACGACGGCCTACAGGGTGAGAACGGATCGCTGCGCGCCAATCTAGAAAGGGAGCAAGCGGATAATGCCCGGCTGTCCGGAGCGAACCAGGATCTGCGGAATTCGGTACAGCAGATGAAAGAGACCATCGCCACTCTGACCTCGAAGGAGGATTCACTGGCCCGACAATACATTCTGCTCAAGCAGGAGAGGGACAATCTCGAAAATGTCTCGCTGTCGGTCGCAAATCTACACACGCAACTGGTTGAAGAAAAAACGGAAGGCGGGATCCAATCCGGCAAGATCCACGTCCTCCTGGGAAATGTCCTGCTCGGTTCGTTCGAATGGCGCTTCCCGGAACGTCTGAATGCCAACCAGGAGAAGGGTAGCGAAGCATCTTTTTCGATGGATTCGATCGACTATGTGCGGGTGAATCCAGCTGAACGGCGCCTCCTGCAATCACTGGGCGAGCGCGTGAAGCTCCGCGTGAATCTCGTCTCCCGCACCGATACCCTGGAGGCGAAGCCCGCTAAGGAAAGCGTGCTTCAGGAGATTGGCGAGAGAGACCGCGCTGTCTGGAATTGGAGCATACTCAACCGCGGATCCCAGGACGGTCGCTTCCTCCTGGAAGTGCAGCTGGTCAACAAAAACGGCGATGAGATTCCCTTGATCCAGACTGAGCCGCTCATAGTATCTTCCAACCTGGTGCGTCAGGTGCGGAGTTATCTGCAACCGATCCCGCTCGTTCTGGGTGTGGTGCTGGGTTCACTGCTCGTGGGCGTCGCCGGCCTGTTCAGACGGGCGCGTCATGCCGGACCGGGGAGAGCAGGGTCCCTGCAGGAGCCGCCGCACTACGGCGGGCGCAAACAGCTTTAGCCCGGATTCGCGGCATTAAAACTGCCCCTCGTTGTCCTTGATGTGGCGCGCTGCCAGGCGGCGCACCATGTCGGTATCGCCCGGCCTGAGGAGGCGGAAGTTGTACTTCTTGTTGTTCCGGGTGCGAATCGCGACCTCAACGCCATCAACCCTGAAACTGCCCAGGTTTGAGTAGGTCTCGAAGAAGCTGTGGTCCGTCTCCGTCGTTTTGAATTCTACCCCCTGATCCGTAATGCTCAGATTTCCGCGGCAGCTGGAAAACACGTGCTTGTGTTCCACGGCAAAGGGGGTGGCCTGCATGGCGTTCAACTGCGCGCGCTCCTGCAGATCCCGTATCATTCCCTGAATCCGCTCGGGGGTGTACTTTTCCACCCCCCCTAGCGCCTTCGCCTTCTCCAGATG
>CAYGWQ010000372.1:0-4939 GCA_964353465.1 uncultured Acidobacteriota bacterium
GTCGAGGTCCAGGTCGAGGTCCAAGTATTGGAACTTATCTTAGCGCTTAAGGGCGAAAGCCCGCCCGCACATATGATTGTTCTGGTTGACGGACACTTCAGCCCCGGGCGGGAGTGCCTCGCCAGTAACCATTTCCGATTTCGAATCGCCTTGCTCGTTTGATTTTGCGGGCGCCCATCTGGTATCGTCTAGCTTCGTTATGGCGAAGATCAAGTCTTTGGATGAGATGCTGGTGGAGCGGGACAGGCTGCGACGCAGCGGGAAGAAGTTGGTATTCACCAACGGCTGTTTCGATCTCCTGCATGCGGGGCATGTGCGCTACCTCAACCAGGCGCGTGCGATGGGCGATGTGCTGGCCGTCGGGCTCAACAGCGACCGCTCGGTCCGCGCCCTCAAAGGGAAAGGGCGTCCCATCGTGCCCGAGGAGGAGCGCGCGGAGGTCCTCGCGGCGCTGGAGTGCATCGACTACATTTTTATTTTTGATGACCTGACGCCGCAGCGTGTCATAGATGCCGTCGTCCCCGATGTCCTGGTCAAGGGCGCGGATTGGGGACTCGATGAAATCGTCGGCCGTCAGACCGTGGAGAACGCCGGCGGCATTGTCCGCAATATCCCGCTGGTGGAAGGCACGTCCACGACCTCCCTCATAAACAAGATTCTGAGCCAATTCGGGAAAACGTGCTCCACCTGAAGAAGCTGTTCGAGACCGCAATCCAAAGCGGTGCGCTGAGCGATCTGTCCGCGCGCCTGCAGCGGGGAATGCGCTCTCTCACGCTCGAGGGGGCGGTGGGTGCGGCCAAGGCGTTGACGATCGCCCAGGCGGCCCTGGCCGAGCAGCGGCCCATGGCGGTGCTGACCGCAGCGAACAGCGAGGCTCGCAGCCTGGCTCAGGAGCTCAGTTTCTTCCTCGGGCTTCTTTCACCGAGCCCGCCGCGCGTGATTCATCTGCCCAGCGTAGAAGTGGATCCCTATCGCGGGCTGTCGCCGCACCCCGAGATCGCGGCCGCGCGCGCCTGGGCGATCTGGCAATTGCTGCAGGACGGCCCGGCCGTCCTGGTCGCCTCGGTGAGGGCAGCCTCCCTGCGCCTGCACAGCCCGCAGCGCTTTCTATCGTACTGCCTCGAAATCACGAAGGATCAGAGTTACGCCCCCGAGTTGTTGCGGGAGTACCTGCAGGAAGCCGGCTATGTCGAGGATGACCCGGTGACCGGTCCGGGAGAGTTTTCGCTGCGCGGCGGCATCCTTGATGTGTATCCGCCTCACCTCGAAAATCCCGCGCGACTCGAGTTTTTCGGCGACCAGATCGAGTCGCTGCGCCTCTTCGATGTGGATTCGCAGCGTTCTATTGCCACGGTGCCGAGGGTCGAGCTGATTCCGATGCGAGAGTACTGTGTGCGCCGCCAGGTGCTCGAGCGGTGGGCCGAAGAGGCGCCCAGGCGCTGGAGCGAGCCGTTTCACAAGTTTCTGCAGGAGGAGCTCTCGCTGGCGCGCGCGGGAGAGCCTTTCCCCGCATTTGAGTTCATGCTCCCCGCGGTCGATCCCCTGGAACAGACCCTGTTCGACTATCTTCGCGGCTACCGGCTGGTCTTGTCCGATCGCGAGACTCTGGAGGCGACGCTGGACAAGTTCCATGCGGAGCTCTACGAACGCTATGTCGACCGCGTGGAGGCCTGCAAACCCGTGCTGGCGCCGGAGGAGATCTATGTCACGGCCGATTTGTTCCGCGCCGCCCTGGACCGGTTTCCGCACCTGCAGGTTGACGAGCTGAGCATCGAGCGCCGGGAGGAAACCCCGCCGCTCTTTCTGTCATCCCAGCGCACTCGAAAGTATCACGGGAACATCCACGAGCTCATCGCCGACCTCCAGAAATTCCGCGGCGCGGGCGAGCGGTTCGCATTTCTCTTTGCCAACCTGGGGCGGGCCGAACGCGTTCATGACATCCTGAAGGAATATGAGATCCCGGTCCATCTGTGCCGGAGCGATGAGGCGCCTCCTTCCGCCCGGGAAGCCGAAGACAGCGCCGTCCTGCTTGGCGTGGGATCGCTGCACGCAGGCTTCTTCCTTCCCGCCGTGCAGCTGCGGGTCCTGACCGGGGCGGATGTCTTCGACGAGTCGGAAGTGGCCGCGGCGCCGCGGCGCATGCGCAGCGCCCAGCATCTCTTTCTTTCCGATTTCCGCGACCTCAAACCGGGAGACTACGTCGTTCACATCGATCACGGCATCGGCCGGTTCCAGGGGCTGAAATCGATCGACCTCCAGGAAGGCTTGAAGGAGTTCGTCCTGCTGACCTATCAGGACGAGGCGAAACTCTATGTCCCCGTCGAACGGCTCGACCTCATCCAGAAATACAGCAGCGTGGACGGCGCTCGGCCGACGCTGGACCGGCTGGGAGGCACAAGCTGGGAACGCACCAAGACCAGGATCAAGAAGTCCATGCGCGACATGGCGGGCGAGCTGCTGAAGCTCTACGCCGAGCGTCAGATGGTCCCCGGGTACAGCTACGCAGTCGACACGGCCTGGCAGCGCGAATTCGAGGATTCGTTTGAATTCGAGCTGACCCAGGACCAGATCGATTCCATCACAGCGACTAAGAACGACATGGAGTCCCCCCGCCCCATGGACCGGCTCCTATGCGGTGATGTCGGTTACGGCAAGACCGAGATCGCCATGCGCGCCGCATTCAAGGCGGTCATGGACGGCAAGCAGGTAGCAATTCTGGCCCCGACGACCGTGCTGGCATTTCAGCACTACAATACCTTCCGGCAGCGCTTTACCGCCTTTCCGGTGCGCATCCAGCTGCTGTCGCGCTTCCGCAGTCCCAGGGAGCAGAAGCAGACCATTGAGGATCTTGAAGCCGGCCGCGTCGACATCACCATCGGCACGCACCGGCTGCTGTCCAAGGATGTAGCTTTCAAAGACCTGGGGCTGGTGATCGTGGACGAGGAGCAGCGTTTCGGCGTCGCCCACAAGGAGCGTCTCAAGGCGCTGAAAACCCGGGTCGACGTGCTCACCCTGACGGCAACGCCTATCCCGCGCACTCTGCACATGGCGTTGATGGGGCTCCGTGACATGTCCACCATCGAAACGCCCCCGAAAAACCGCCTGGCCATCCAGACTTCGGTACTGAAGTTCAGCCAGGATGTGATCAGGTCTGCGATCGAGCTCGAGCTGGCCCGCAACGGCCAGGTCTATTTCGTCCACAACCGCGTGGAAACGATCCATTCCATGGCCGCCATGGTCCAGAAGCTCGTTCCGGCAGCCCGCATCGGCGTAGCCCACGGCCAGATGTCGGAGCGGGAACTCGAGCATGTCATGATGCACTTCGTCCAGGATGAGCTGGACATCCTGGTCGCAACCACGATCATAGAAAACGGCCTCGACATCCCGCGGGTGAACACGATCATTATCGACCGGGCTGATCTGTATGGCATGGCGCAGCTGTACCAGCTGCGCGGCCGCGTGGGCCGGTCGGACCGGCGCGCCTATGCCTATCTGCTGATCGCCTCCGATGAGGCGCTCTCCGATGTGGCGCGCAAGCGGCTGGCGGCCATCCGGGAATTCAGCGATCTGGGGACCGGATTCCGTGTCGCTGCGCTCGACCTCGAGATCCGAGGCGGAGGAAACATGCTCGGCGGCGAGCAGCACGGGCACATCAACGCCGTCGGATTCGACCTCTATTGCCGGCTGCTGGAACAGACGGTCGAGGAGTTGCGCGGACAGAAGCCGGAGGAGGAGATTTCCTCCACCATCAACCTGAATCTCGACATCCGCATTCCCGAATCCTACATTCCGGAGGAAAGCCAGCGGCTGCGCATGTATAAGCGCGTTTCTTCGGCGCGCGACATGGCCGAGCTCGATGGCCTGCGGCAGGAGATGATCGACCGATTCGGCCCTTACCCGGACCCGGTCGAGCACCTGTTCCGCTACGCGGCACTGCGCCAGGAGGCGTTGGCGCTCCAGATCCAGGCTATCGAGCGCAGCCGGGGCCAGATATTCTTCCGCTTCGTGGATCAGTCCAAGGTCAGCGCCCGGAAATTGCTGGATCTGGCGGCGCGCAACCGGCGCGCTTCCCTGTCCCCACAAGGGCTGCTTACCCTGGAATCCGGGGAGCTTCCCCCCGCGGGCCTCTTCGACGCCATCCATAAGATCCTGAACGACATACGCCAATAGTTATATTTTTGGGCGAATCGAGGGGAGTTATCGTCTATATTATCCGGGAGTTTGGAGCCGGCTGGCGTTGCTTTCCCGCGCGACTCGCGCAAAGATGCTGCACCGCGCAGCGCTGCGCCCATGCAGAGGAGGCAAAAGCGCTTGCCTTCAATGCATCCGGCGAAGATTTCTTTGAGGTCTTCGTGGTTGGTTTCTATTGCCAGTATCTGAATCGCAGGCACCGGGGGCCGATTGTGTACTTTGGGGCTGATGTTCGCTATAATTTTAGGTTTACCAGCGGGTTTCGATGCGCAGACCGGATAGTTCAGCCAGGATTATAGGACTGCCCCACGCACTCGGCTTGATCCTCCTGCCCGTGCTTTTTTGCCTGCACGGCTGCGGACTGAAGGACCGAATGGGTTCAGAGGGAAACGCCGCGCTGCTGCAGGTGGGCGAAAAGAGCTTCAGCAACGATGACTTGACACGCTTTTTCAACAGCCGGTTGAATGAGTTTCGGGACGCGGTCGATGCCGACGTGGTAAAATCGGCGCTTCTCGACAACTTCATCGAGGAAAAACTGCTGCTCCGCCAGGCGGAACAGCTGAAGATAGAGCCTAATCCGCAGGCTCTGGATTCAATGCGCGAGGAGCTTGCTGCGAGCGGCGCAGGCAGCAGCAGCGAACTGAAAAACGACCGGGATCTCGGGCAGAGCATGGAAGAGAGCCTGAAGATCCAGGGTTATTTGCACGATCACTTGTTCAAGGGGCTCTCGGTGGCCAAAGAGGAATGC
>CAYGWQ010000373.1:0-4931 GCA_964353465.1 uncultured Acidobacteriota bacterium
AATGGTTTCAACGACTTACAGGTGCTCCACCCCTCCAGTTGTCAAAGTCGGGCTAACCACCCACAGTCGCTTTGATTCGGAAATTCCGAGGGGAAAGGCTCCTGCGGCGCCCAATCCGGGCTATAGCGGACGAGAAGAGCATCGTCAGAATCGGCAGGGCCAGTGCCGTGATCTGCCGGCAATTGCAGGTCAATGCGGCCGGCCGACTCGGTCAGACTCCACGTCCTGGAGGTGAAACGGGGAGATACATAAATTCCCGCTGCACTTCGCATCCCTGTACAATCAGAGCTGACCACAAAGACCTCAGAGACCTCGAAGAATTGAGGAATATTTCTTCGAGGTCTTTGAGGTCTTTGTGGTTTAAAGGGCTGTTTACTGCAGCTTGCCCAGCAGGTGCCGGGCGATCACTAGGCGCTGGATCTCGCTGGTGCCTTCCCCGATTTCGGTGAGCTTGGCATCGCGGAAGTAGCGTTCCACCGGGTAGTCTTTCGTGTAGCCGTAGCCCCCGAAGATCTGGACGGCTTTCGTAGTGGCGCGCATGGCAACTTCGCTCGCGTACAACTTGGCCATGGAAGATTCCTGGCCGAAGGGCCTGGCGGCATCTTTTAACCGCGCGGCGTGATACGTGAGGTGCCGCGCCGCCTCGATTTCCGTCGCCATATCCGCGATCATGTTGGAAACCGACTCGAATGAGCCGATGGGCTGATCGAACTGGCGGCGCTCCCGCGCATACGGAAGCGCCTTATCCAGAGCCGCCTGGGCGATGCCCAACGCCAGCGCGGCAATGCTGATCCGCCCGCCGTCGAGAGTACTCATGAATATCTTAAACCCCTGCCCCAACTCCCCGAGCAGGTTTTCCTTCGGGATCCTGCAATTCTCGAAAATCAGCTCACGGGTGTCCGACGCCCGGCACCCCAGTTTGTTTTCCTTTTTGCCCAGCTCGAATCCCGGAGTCGGCCTGGGCACGATGAATGCGCTGATGCCGCGGTAGCCTTTGCTTTCGCGATCGGACCTGGCGGTAATGACCGGCGAGAGGCTGTAGGTCCCATTGGTGATGAACTGCTTGCGCCCGTTGATGACCCAGGAATCGCCGTCGAGCACTGCCCGGGTTAGCGTGCCGCCCGCATCGGAGCCGGCGCCCGGCTCGGTGAGGCCGAAGGTGCCGAGCCCTTTGCCATCGCAGAGCGGCGGGAGATATTTCTTCTTTTGCTCCTCGGTGCCGAAGGCCAATATCGGGTAGATGCCAAGGGAAATATGCGCCGCCAGCGTCAGCCCGTGGGAGGCGTCCGCGCGGGAAAGCTCCTCGACGGCCAGTATGTAACTCAATTCATCGCCGCCCGATCCGCCGTATTCATCAGGCACCGTAATTCCCAGAATCCCCAACCCGGCGAGTTCCCGGACCGTGGCTTCGGGAAACTTCTGGTGCTCATCGTGTTCGGCTGCGATCGGCTCTACCCTCTCGCGGGCAAAGTCCCTCATGGTGTTTCGGATGATGGCTTGCTCTTCGGTCAGATCAAAATTCGTAAACATGGCTGGCTCCTTCGCTCGCAAAGATCAAGTTGAAGGATGACCTATTGCTCTATTATTTTTAGCTCCACCAACGGTTGGAATGCGTCCACCTGCTGGCCTGCCTTGACGTGGACCTTGGCAACGATTGCCTTGGTTGATGTGCGCATCTCATGTTCCATCTTCATGGCCTCGACCACAACAAGGCTGTCCCCGGGACTCACTTCGTCTCCCTCGGCGACATTGACCTTGATGACCATTCCCGGCATGGGCGCCTTGACCGTATTTTCGGCCTTCCCCGCGGTTCCATCCTTGAATCGTGATGAGTCGCCCTGTTCTGGCACTTCCAGGCAGAACTGGTTTGCGCCTATGGCCACAAAGAGCTTCCTGCCCTGGCCGGCGACGCGCGCCCGATAGGATTTTCCCGCCGCCAAAAGGGAAACGGTATGCCCGGAAATGCGAACCGCATCCAGTTCCATCCGGCGGCCCTCTATCGTGGCGACAATTTTCCCCTCCTGGATCTCCAGAGAGATCTTGTGGACCTCACCGTCTACAAGGAATTCGTGGTCCATGCTATGTGCCGCCGATCGCCCACTTGCCAGTGGTCTGCCACGGGGTGGGGCTTTTCTGCATTTGGCCTTTCATGCCTGTCATGGTGTCCGGGGAACCAGCGAGCGCCGCCGCGATCAGGGCGATATCCAATAGAACGCGGTCGCCGGGACTCTGCTTCCAGTGTGGGAAGTGCTGGTCGATGAAATGGGTGTGAGTCCGGCCGGAAGCAAATTCGGGATGAGCAAGCACTTCCGCCAAAAAGCCGATGGTAGTCGGGATTCCGAGAATGGTGTAGTCGTGCAGGGCCGATATCATACGCCTGCGGGCGGTCTCGCGGTCCTCCGACCAGGCAATGAGTTTCGAGAGAATAGGATCGTAATAAGGAGTTATCTCGATCCCGGAATAAATCCCGGAATCGCAGCGGATGCCCGGCCCGCCCGGCTCCTCCGCCAGAAGAATCTTTCCCGGGCTTGGCAGAAAGCCCTGTTCAGGGTCTTCGGCGTAGATCCGGCATTCGATGGCATGGCCGCGCTGCTTAAGGTCCTCCTGGCGAAAGGAGAGCTTTTCCCCGCAAGCGATGCGGATCTGCTGCTTCACCAGATCCACGCCCACGACCAGCTCCGTGATCGGGTGCTCTACCTGGATGCGGGCGTTGACTTCGAGAAAATAGAAGTTGCGGTCCTGATCAAGGAGAAACTCGACCGTGCCTGCATTTGTATAATTTGTGGCTCGGATGATGGCAACCGCGGTTGCGCCCATGCGCCGCCGCAGGTCGTCGTCCAGGGCTACCGAAGGCGTTTCCTCCACGATCTTCTGATGACGCCGCTGGATGGAACATTCCCGCTCGAACAGATGGATGGCTTCGCCATGCTGGTCCGCCAGAATCTGGAACTCAACGTGCCGCGGCTGCTCGAGGTATTTTTCGAGGTACACGGAGTCATTGCCGAATGCGGAGCGGGCCTCGCGCCGGCTGGTTTCGACGGCCGGCTGAAGGTCCTTGGAGGAACGGACGATGTGCATGCCCTTTCCCCCGCCCCCGCCCGACGCCTTGATGAGCACGGGGTAACCGATCCTGTCGGCCGCCTCCTCGAACTCACGCAGCGATCTGCCCGTAGCCATCATACCGGGAATCAGGGGCACGCGGATGCCGGCCGCGATCTGGCGAGAAGCTACTTTATCCCCTACCAAGGCCAGGGCCCTGGAATCGGGCCCGATATATACGAGGCCTGATTCCTCGCAACGCTTGGCGAAATCGGGATTCTCGGCCAGGAAACCGTAGCCGGGATGAACCGCCTCGGCTCGCGTGTTTCCGGCCGCAGCCAGGAGGGCGTCGATGTTCAGGTAACTCTCCAGGGGGGGCGCAGGGCCGATGAATACCGCCTCATCCGCCATCTGCACGTGACGAGCCGCGCGGTCCACGGCGGAATATACCGCCACCGTGGTAATCCCCATTTCCCGGCAGGCGCGGATGACCCGAAGTGCGATTTCCCCGCGATTGGCTATCAGGATCTTTTTGAACATCCGGTCCACTCGATGCAGGTCTGATCCCTACATCCGGAATACGCCGAACTGATGCTCAGGGATCGGTGCATTCAAGGCCATGGAAATGCCCAGGCCCAGAGCCGTGCGGGTGTCGATGGGATCGAGAATGCCATCGTCCCACAGCCGCGAGCTGCTGAAGTAGGCGCTGGACTCTTCCTCATACCTGGCCAGAATCGGCGCCTTGAATCTCTCCTGCTCCTCCTCGCTCATGGTCTGCCCCTTGATCTTGAGGCTCTCCATCTTCACCTGGAGGAGCACGGAGGCCGCCTGTTCCCCGCCCATCACTGCGATCTTGGCATTGGGCCACATCCAAAGGAGGCGCGGCGAGTATCCTCGCCCGCACATTGCATAGTTGCCCGCGCCATAGGAACCGCCCACAATGATGGTAAACCGCGGCACCTGGGCGTTGGCCACTGCATGGACTATTTTGGCTCCATCCTTGGCGATGCCTCCGTGTTCGTACTGCCTGCCCACAATAAAGCCTGTGATGTTCTGCAGGAAGAGGAGCGGGATCTTGCGCACGGCGCACATCGACACGAAATGAGCCCCTTTCTGGGAGCTTTCGGAAAAGAGAACGCCGTTGTTGGCCACGATGCCTACCGGGTAACCCAGGATTCGGGCATATCCGCAGACAAGGGTGGGCCCATAGAGTTCCTTGAACTCGTGGAAGCGGCTGCCATCCACGATGCGGGCGATCACCTCGCGCATGTCAAATGGTTTTTTGAGATCTTTGGGGATCACGCCGTAGAGTTCTTGTGGGTCGTAGGCCGGATCCTCGGGCGCGGCGATTTCGAGCGGAAACTTTTGCGCCGCGGGGAGGTTTTCGATGATGTTCCGGGTGATCTCAATGGCATGCTGATCATTGAAGGCATAGTGATCGGAGACACCCGAAATGCGGCAGTGCACATCGGCGCCGCCCAGTTCCTCAGGGCTGACATCCACCCCCGTTGCCGCCTTGACCAGCGGAGGGCCGCCGATGAAAATCGTCCCCTGATTTTTGACGATGACGGTTTCATCGCTCATTGCCGGCACATACGCTCCTCCGGCGGTGCAGGAACCCATGACTGCCGAAATCTGCGGCAGGCCCAGGGCGGACAACCTTGCCTGATTGTAAAAAATCCGTCCGAAATGCTCCTTGTCGGGGAAGGTGCCTGTGTGCAAGGGGAGGAAAATGCCGCCGGAGTCCACCAGGTAAACACACGGGAGCCGGTTTTCCAAGGCTATCTCCTGGGCGCGAACGTGCTTTTTGATCGTCTCCGGAAAATAGGTTCCGCCTTTGACGGTGGCATCGTTGGCAACCACCAGGACCTCTTTGCCGTGCACAGATCCTA
>CAYGWQ010000374.1:0-4828 GCA_964353465.1 uncultured Acidobacteriota bacterium
GATGCAGTAAATCTGAAACAGGCGGGTCAGTGAAAATACCGGCAGCAGCGGCCGCATGAGCATGCGCCAGCGAAAAATGCAGATATAGTGGGCAAGCCAGAGTATCGCGAAGGATGTCAGCAGGAAGCCCGGCCGCGCATTTTTCAGTGCCGCACCGAAGTCCTGGAAATCGATCCTTTTGAACAGCAGGTAGAACAGCAGCACGGTGACTGCGGTCTTAATCAGAACTGAGAGCTTTCCCTTCATTGATTTTTGCCACGATCCGTATCGCTGTGTATATCAGGAGGCCGATTGGAAACCAGGAGCAGATCTTCTCCGGTCGGTCTCTTCTTGCCTAGCATGGTGCGTAACTGCGTAGGCAGCTGCTGATAACGATTGATGACATGCAAGCCCAGGGCACGCCTGCCCGTGAAATAGTCGAAATCCCGCTCGCCGAGGACGCAAAACACCCTCTTGGCGCCCTCGAACATGCGCGCCATCGTATCCGGATCGGAAACGGAAAATATCGGGCGCCGCAGGTAAAAAAGCATGCTCGGCACTGCCGCTCGATAATATCCGATTTCATCCCCGCTTTGCACCCGGGCTTCGATGGCCCTGCACATCTCTTTAACGGGTCTCAATGGCTCAAGGGCGGGGAGATACACAGCCCCCGAAAGCATGAAAACCAGCCAGAGGGAGATTGCGATCGAAATCACGCACCTCTCGAGCCGACACCGGCGTATCTCCCAAATCAGCGCGGCTGCTGCCGAAAGCAAAAGTGCGGTCGGCACATAGTGTAGCACGATCGGACCGTCCGGAATGAGTGCGGGCAGCAAAAAAGGGAGCAGGGCTGCGACGGCCAGAAACAAGAGGGCAACCACGAGAAACAGGCCCTGCCAATAAGAGCGCAGCCGATCATACAGAGCAGCGCCCGGCAGCAGGCTTCTGTCCATCACACCCCCGAGAAGTGCTGCCATAACCGGATAGAGGGGCGCAATGTAGTACTCTTGTTTATTCTTGGAAATCGAAAACAGAAGAAAGGTAATCCCACACCAGGCGAGAGGAAATCCGTATGCAAGGCTGTCGCGAGAGCGCAACGAGCTGCGCCCGAACCATAGAGCGACTGCAACGGCAATGAGCAGTATGGACCATGGGAAGAAATCCCCGAACAGCACCGGAAAATAGTAAAAAGGGCCGCGCACAGGGCCGCGGACTTCGGTGGCGAAACGCGCTAAGTTGTCCTGGAGGAAGAAGTCTGCAATATAGGTCCAGCGATGACCAAGAAACATCATCACGTACCAGGGAACCGTCACTACGGCAAGGATCACGGTCCCTGCGAGCGGATGGACGCTACTGAACCTGAACCGGCGCATCCATAGGCTCCAGACAACATAGCTCAGCCCGGGGAGCGCCCAAGCGACGGGACCCTTGGTCAGAAAGCCGAAACCGGCAAAGAGATAGGCAAGCAGCCAATCGCGCTTCAAATCCTTTTGCGCCGCTCGAATTATGAAATAGGCCGTCCCGGTCAGCCAGAAGAGGAGCAGCGTATCGATCGGCAGTTTGCGCGCAAGAATAAAGACCCGCAGAGTGGTTGCAAGTATCGCCGCGGCCAGTAAGCCGGCCCGCGGTGAATACATAATCCGCCCCATACCGAATGTGAATAGGAGCGTCCCAACGGCCGCGAAGGCACCCGGCAAACGGACTCCGAGTTCTCGGATTCCGACCATCTTATACCCTAACAGTACGGCCCAATAGGTAAGAGGCGGCTTTTGCGGGCGAGGTTCGTAGTTGAACTGGGGGGCCAGAAAATTGCCTGTTTCCAGCATTTCTCGCGGGGTTTCCGCATAGAATGTCTCATTCCCGTCCCAAAGCGCAGACTTGTCCAGATTGACAAAGTAGGGCAACGCTGCAGCCACCAGCACAAGGAGCGGCAGCAAAAGGAGATTGGGGCGAACAATCGATGACTGTGACATTGGGTGACTAGAGTCCCGTCTTGCTCTCTCTGTGGCGGCCCAGACCAATTACCTGGCTTTGCTGCGAGAGCCTGCATGCCCGGTTAGAAGAGCGACTTCTGTATCTCCTCAATGACTTCCTGGGTCGAGCGCGTCCTGGAGCGCCCCGTAAGGTCGATCTCTTTTTTTTCCAAACGCTCGAGAATCTCGCCGGCACGCCGGACCACCTCACGAGGAAGACCCGCCAAGCGAGCAACTTCGACACCATAGCTCTTGTCTGCTGTTCCCAGCATGACCTTTCGCAGGAATACAATCTCCTTGCCGACCTCTTTGATCGCCATGCAGTAGTTTTTTACTCCCGCATGCACATTCGCCATGCGTGTTAACTCATGATAGTGGGTGGCAAAGAGGGTTTTTGCCCTGTGCTGGGTGTTCTGCACCAGATATTCCGCAACCGCCCATGCTATGGATAGGCCGTCGAACGTAGCTGTCCCCCGGCCAACTTCATCCAGCAGGATCAGGCTGCGGTTGGTGGCGGTGTTCAGGATATTGGCCGTCTCGATCATTTCGACCATGAAAGTCGAACGCCCCCGGGCAAGGTTGTCGGAGGCTCCGACACGGGTGTAGATCCTGTCAAGGAGCCCGAGCCGAGCCTGGCGCGCCGGCACGAAGGAGCCGATCTGGGCCAGGATCACAATCAGGGCTGTCTGGCGCAGATATGTGGACTTGCCCCCCATGTTGGGCCCTGTCAGGATCAGCAACTGGTCGCTGACGGTATTCATGTACAGATCATTGGGGATGAACGGCCTGCTCTGATGCTCCACCATCGGATGCCGGCCCTGAAGTATGTAAATTTCGTCGCTGTCCACGATCTCAGGACGCACATAATCGTTCCTCAGAGCAACGTCGGCCAATGCCGCATAGACATCGACTTCGGCCACCAGGCGGGCTGTCGCCTGAATACGGGTTGCCTGCGCGGCAATCGCCACCCGCACTTGAGCAAAAAGCTCCTTCTCCAGCGCGTAAATGCGCTCTTCTGCGTGCAGCACCTTTTCCTCATAGACCAACAGCTCTTCGGTGACAAACCTCTCACAACTCACCAGCGTCTGTTTGCGGACATAATCGGCGGGAACCTGCGGCAAATTGGACTTCGTAACTTCGATAAAATAGCCGAAGACCTGGTTGTATCGAACTTTGAGCGAGTGGATCCCCGTGCGCCTGCGCTCACGCGCCTCCAGGGAGGCGAGATACTCCTTGCCGCTGGCGCGAATTGCGCGCAACTCATCCAGATCCGTCGCGTAGCCGCTCCGAATGATCCCGGGCTCGTTGACGGAAGTTGGCGGATCATCGGAGATGGCATTCTGGATGAGCTCAACCACGTCGCTCAGATCATCGAGTCGCTCCCGGATATCAACCAGGCGTGATCCGGAAAATCCACTGAGCAGGGCCCGCACTTCAGGAACTGCCAGCAGGGAATCGCGCAATGCGAGCAGCTCACGCGGATTGGCGACTCCGGCAGTAATCCGGCTTGTCAGGCGCTCCAGGTCGTGGATCTCCGAGAGCTTGCGTCCAAGACGATCCTGTGCCGGGATGTCTCGGGTAATGGCTTCAACAGAATCAAGGCGTCCGCCCAGAATGTGGAGGTCAAGGAGCGGAGTCAAAAGCCACGACTTCAGAAGCCGGCCGCCCATCCCGGTCCGCGTCCGGTCCAGAAGAGCCAGCAGCGAACCTTTCCGACCCCCCTCCAATGATTCAACCAACTCGAGGTTGGCTACCGTCGATGAGTCCAGTCGCAGATATTCGGATGCATCCAGGAAATGCAGGCGGGCCACTTTCGCCAATGAATCGATCTGAGTAGAGCGCAGATAGTGAATCAACGCCCCGGCGGCGGAGACTGCCAGCGGCCGTGCCGCACAGCCGAAACCGTCCAGACTCGCGACATCGAAATGGTCAAGGAGCAGGCGGTGGGCAAAGTCGAAATTGAAAGCCCAGTCTTCGATTGTGCTGGCGACCCAGTCGCCGGACCAATCCTGAGATAGCTGCTGCCGGAGCCGGTCTGCGGATTCCTCGGCGAGAACTACCTCCCGGGGAGCAAAACGGCTCAGTTCATCGATCGCTTTTTGCCAGGCGGCGTCTCCCGTGAAGTCCGTGGCAAGGAAATCCAGCGTCGAGAGGTCCATGAAGGCTAATCCAACGCCTTCGCCAGACTGGTGCATGACGGCGAGATAGTTGTGCTCCTTCGATTCGAGAAGCATCTCCTCGACGACCGTGCCCGGGGTCATGACCCTCGTCACTTCACGATGCACCAGTTTTTTGGCCGTGCGCGGATCTTCGACTTGCTCACAAATGGCAATCTTGTAGCCCTTCCTGAGCAAACGGGCTATGTAGCCGTCCACGGAGTGATAGGGCACGCCACACATGGGGATGGGTGCGCCGCTCTTGTCCTTGTTTCGTGCAGTTAGAGTAATCTCCAGTTCGCGGGAAGCGGTCACGGCGTCTTCGTAGAACATTTCATAAAAGTCGCCCAGGCGAAAGAAGACCAGCTTGCCGGGAAAGCGCCGCTTGACCTCATGATACTGCTTCATCATGGGGGTGAGATCTTCCATGATTCTTACTGCCCTTTCGAAGTTGCACGCCGACGCGGCACCGCCCCCAGACCCGAAGCGCGGATGATACCGTCGCCGGTTTCGGACCGAATTCTCGGGATCAAATCGCTGCACGTGCAGGACTGTTGAGATCGACTGGAAATATCTCTAATCCTTGTAGTTAAAGAAGTCGCAGTATATAATTCCTCTCCGCGGTTGTCAATTGCGACCGCACGATGCTTAAGCCAATGAGGAGTTGATCGTGAAGGTGCTGGCGCTCGATACCTCAACCCCGAGGGGAAGCGTAGCATT
>CAYGWQ010000375.1:0-4745 GCA_964353465.1 uncultured Acidobacteriota bacterium
TCATCGGCATCAGCTCCATCATCCCCAACGTCGGCAAAGTCCGGAAAATGTGTTCCCTGATCCGCGAGTACCAGCCCGATTGCACCATAGTAGTCGGCGGACACGTCGCCAATCTCCCGGACGTCGAGACACGTTTCGATGCGGACCACATTGTGAAAGGGGAGGGGATTTCCTGGTTCCGCAGGTTCATCGGCCAGGATGAATCCGAGCCGATCGAGCATCCGGAGATCTTCTCCGGATTCGGCGGGCGCACCATGGGGGTGAAACTGTCGCATTCGCCGGAACACACTGCCGCCACCCTGATTCCTTCCGTCGGCTGCCCGATGGGCTGCAACTTCTGCTCCACATCCGCGATGTTTGGCGGCAAAGGCAACTTCGTGAACTTTTATGAAACCGGCCGGGAGCTCTTCCAGATCATGTCGCGCATGGAAAGGAACATGGGAGTTAAGTCCTTCTTTGTGATGGACGAGAACTTCCTGCTCCATCGTAAGCGGGCCCTCGAATTGCTGGAGCTCATGCAAAAATACGAGAAACCCTGGTCACTCTATGTGTTTTCTTCCGGCAGGAGCATCCAATCTTATACGATGGAGGAGCTGATCGGGTTGGGGATTTCATGGATCTGGATGGGGCTCGAGGGGGAGGATAGCGCCTATCCAAAGCTCCGGAACATCGATACGCGCGAGCTGGTACAGGCCCTCCATGCCAATGGCATCCGTGTCCTCGGCTCCACGATCATCGGGCTCGAAACACACACTCCGGAAAACATCGATCGCGTGATTGATTATGCGGTCGAGCACGAAACCGATTTTCACCAGTTCATGCTGTACACGCCGGTGCCCGGCACTCCGCTCTACGCGGAGCACCTGAGCAAAGGCTCCCTCATTCCTGGGATCGATGACGCCGACACTCACGGCCAGCTGGCATTCAACTTCTACCATCCATATATCTCCCGGGAAGATTCCGGCAACTTCCTGCTGCGGGCATTCCAGCGCGATTATGAAGTGAACGGCCCGAGCGTTATGCGCATCGCCAGGACTCTGCTCCTGGGATGGAAGCGCTACAAAAATCACCCGGAGCAACGGATTCGTGAACGATTTCGCCGCGAGGCTGAGGTCTTGGCGCTGGGTTACGGCAGCGCACTCTGGGCGATGGAACGCTACTTCCGTGATCTTAATGGTCCTCTGACGGAAAAGATCCGACAGCTGCGGTCCGACTTCGCTCAGGAGTTCGGCATGAAAACCCGGCTGGCGAGCCCGATAGCCGGGCGGGTGATTTATCAGATGATTCGACGTGAAGAGAGACGCCTCAACAAGGGATGGACCTATCAACCCCGCATGTTCATGGAGAAACGCAACTGGGAGCGGCTCGTTCAGACCCGGGAGGCGCGCAGCCTGGAAATATTGCCGCAAACCTAGCCCGCTCATGAACGCGGAGAGGCACAGGCAGGGCCGGAGCGCCGCGCCGGCTCTTCGGGCGGCAGCAATTGTTTGATCCACCTAAACAGTCACGGGCGGCAAAAGCCTGTATGCGGATCCAGTCCGTTTTTTCCCGCGTTCATCTGTGTTTTTCCGCGTCCTAAGAAATACGTCACCGTATTTATGGAATCGTGTACCTGCCTTCCGGATCGTCCCTGAAAGAAATCGCATTCATTTATGTTGTCCCCGAGAGGGCCCGGTGGTTTACTAATGCCGGGTAAGCACAAGGCCAAACACACGACCCGAAAGGACATGCCATGTTTCCTCGTGAGATTTATGTGGGCAGAAGAGAAACTCTCAGAAATTCCGTCAAATCCGGGCTGCTGCTATTCCTCGGAAACGAGGAAAGTCCGATGAACTATCCCGCAAACCAGTACACGTTCCGCCAGGACAGTTCCTTCCTCTATTATTGGGGCATGGATGCCCCCGGGCTGGCAGCGATCGTGGATATCGACGGCGGGACGGAGACACTGTTCGGCGATGATCCTACGGTAGCCGATATTGTCTGGACCGGACCGCAGCCCCTGTTGCGCGATAAAGCCGCGTCGGTAGGGGTTGGTCGCGCGCTGCCGATGGCAAGTCTCAAGGAGATCGTTGGGGAGGCCTTGGGCAAGGGTCGCACCCTTCATTACCTCCCGCCGTACCGGCCCGAGAATATCCTGAACATCGAACGTCTGCTTGGCATCCACCCGTCGTACGCCAAGACCTATGCTTCGGTGGAATTCACCAGGGCGGTCGTGGCGCAGCGCTCCATTAAGGCTGCTGAGGAGATCGCGGAGATTGAAGAAGCGATCCATATCACCTACGAGATGCAAACCTACGCCATGAAGGCGGCCCGCGCCGGGATGGTGGAGCGCGAGATCGCCGGCGCCATGCATGGAATTGCTTTGGCACGCGGAGGGAACCTCGCCTTCCCGATCATTTTTTCGATTCACGGCGAGACGCTGCACAACCACTATCACGGCAATGTGATGCAGAACGGCAATATCGTGGTGAACGATTGCGGCGCGGAGTCCAAGCTCCACTATGCCGGCGATCTGACGCGCACATTTCCCGTCAGCGGCAGGTTCACAGACCGCCAGCGAGATCTCTACCGTATCGTCCTCGATGCGCAGCAGAAAGCCCTGGCGGCGATCAAACCCGGGGTCCCGCACCGGGAGATCCACCTGTTGGCGGCGCGCACGCTGGCTTCCGGTCTGAAGGAGCTTGGATTGATGAAAGGGGATGTGAGCGAAGCGGTGGCCCAGGGAGCTCACGCGATGTTTTTCCAGTGCGGACTCGGTCACATGATGGGGCTGGATGTGCACGACATGGAAGATCTGGGGGAACAGTATGTCGGCTATGAGGGCATGCAGCGGAGTCCGCAGTTCGGGCTTTGCTATCTCCGGCTCGCCAAGCCTCTCCGCCCCGGATTTGTAATCACCACCGAGCCGGGAATCTACATTATTCCCGAACTGATCGATCAATGGAAAGCGGAGCGCAAACACGAACCGTTCATCAACTATGAACTGCTCGAGCGCTACCGCGACTTCGGAGGTATCCGGATTGAGGATGATGTCCTGGTGACCGAGACCGGGTATCGGCTGCTCGGGAAGCCCGTGCCGAAGACCGTGGAGGATGTCGAGGCCGCCTGCGCGCGTTGAGGGCATGCGCGCTTGCTGCGGAAATGGATCGCCGGAACAAGATTTATTAGCCCAGGAACGATCTGAGATAGAATCCGAACACATGATGATCGAAGGGGCGGCCGGTGTCGCGCTGGCCGCCATGCGGAAGGCGGATCACACGCAATACCGCCGCAGTGTGGTCCTGCTCTGCGGCGCTAACGTGAGCCTGGCGACTTTGCGCAGCATCCTGCCAAACGAAAACCATGGGAGATGACGCTACATGCCGTTCAAGATCGGGTTCGACAATGACAACTATCTCCAGGAACAAACCGAGGCCATCCTCAGGCGCGTGGAAAAATTCGACCACAAACTGTATCTCGAATTCGGAGGCAAACTCCTGTGGGATTTTCATGCCGCACGCGTCCTCCCGGGATTCGACCCTAACGTGAAGATGCGCCTGTTGCACAAACTCGGCGACCAGGTGTCGGTGATCCTGTGCATTTACGCCGGCGACATCGAGCGCAAGAAGATCCGCGCGGATTTCGGCATTACCTATGACTCCGACGCGCTCAAACTCATCGATGATCTGGGTGAATGGGGCGTCACTGTGCGCGCCGTGGTCATCACCCGCTACCAGGAACAGCCTGCGGCCGCGGTTTTCAAAAACAAGCTGGAACGGCGCGGCGTTCATGTCTATACGCACCAATTCACCCGGGGCTACCCGACGAACATCGATCTGGTCGTCAGTGAAGAGGGTTACGGCGCCAACGAATACATCCCCACGGACAAGCCGATCGTAGTGGTCACGGGCCCGGGGCCGGGAAGCGGCAAGCTGGCCACATGCCTGACCCTTCTCTACCATGACTGGAAACGGGGCGTTGCTGCCGGATACGCCAAGTTCGAGACCTTTCCGATCTGGAACCTGCCGCTCAAACACCCCGTCAATGTCGCCTACGAAGCTGCGACCGCGGATTTGCGGGATTTCAACATTATCGATCCTTATCATCTGGAAGCCTATGGTGAGACCACGATCAACTACAACCGCGACGTCGATGCCTTCCCGCTGTTGCGCAGGATCATCGAAAAGATCACCGGGCGCGCCTCCTTCTACAAATCGCCGACCGACATGGGCGTTAACCGGGCAGGGTTCGGGATCGTGGATGATGCCGCGGTGCAGTATGCCGCCACCCAGGAGGTGATCCGCCGTTACTTCCGGCATGCCTGCGAGTACGCCATGGGTTTATGCGACAAGGATACGGTGGAACGATCGCAGCTGATCATGGAAGAGCTGGAGGTCAAGGCGGAAAGCCGGCCGGTGGTGGCCCCCGCCCGCCGGGCATCCGAGGAAGCGCGGGAGAAAGGAAAGGGCAACGAAGGCATTTACTGTGGAGCCGCAATCGAGCTGCCGGACGGTACCGTTGTTACGGGCGAGAATTCTCCGCTCATGCACGCAGCCTCGGCTCTGGTACTCAAGGCCTCCAAGCAGCTGGCGGGGATCCCTGATGCGCTGCCGCTGCTTCCTGCTACCATCATGCAGACTCTCACGCACTTCAAAAAGGATGTCCTGCAGGGCAGGAAGATGAGCCTCGATCTCGAGGAGACGCTCATTGCCCTGTGTATCAGCGCCCTTTCGAATCCTGCCGCGCAGGCTGCCGTAGAACAGCTC
>CAYGWQ010000376.1:0-4713 GCA_964353465.1 uncultured Acidobacteriota bacterium
GAGCGCCGAAGGTGCGGCACACGAATATCCGTACCCGGTTCCGTATAAGGTCCAGCATGCATCGCCGCACTCCAAGGCCGGCGTGCAGGGTGCTGCGTGTATTTCGCGGCTTCTTTTGATAGAATCAAGCCATTCCCGACGCCGGGTGCGTTCGGGATGATATTTCACGGAGGTGCACCGTGGGGATCGTTCCCATCGATGTTCTGGCGGAAGATATGTTCCAAGTAGTTTCTGATTGTGCGGGAAAGCGGAACCTCAAGCCCGGTGATCTGACCAAAGAAATGATCGCCAAGCACGGAGCCGAAGCCTGCACTAAAGAGGACTGCAAACAGGCGATCCGTTTGCTCATCGACTCGGGCCGCTGCATTTACAGCTACCTGGGCGGTTCCTATATCCAGCTCCCCCCTAAGGATGATGACGGCTCTCTCCTCTGACCCATGGATGCGGGAATAAGCGTGAACGGCTCTGCTGCACATCCCCGCCTGGTCGTTGCCGGCATGTCCGGTGATTCAGGGAAGACTCTGTTTTCTATGGGGCTGCTGCTTGCCCTGAGGGACCGGGGAAACCCGGTGTGCGCGTTCAAAAAGGGGCCCGATTACATCGATGCCGCCTGGTTATCCTGGGCCTCCGGCCGGCCGGCCCGCAACCTCGACACGTACCTGATGGGCTTTCCGGGATGTGTCGCATCGTTCACCCGCGCGGCGTCAGCGACGGGCATCAATCTCATCGAGGGCAATCGCGGCCTGTTTGACGGATCCGATGCCCGTGGCACCCACAGCACTGCAGAACTGGCCAAAATCCTGAAGGCGCCAGTCCTGCTTATGATCAACGCCACCAAGGTCACCCGAACGGCGGCCGCATGGGTTCTTGGCTGCCGGCATCTTGATCCCGAGGTCCGGATCGGCGGGGTCATCCTCAACCATGTGAATGGAGCACGCCACGAGCGCGTTATCCGCGATGCGATTGAGAGCATTTGCGGCCTGCCCATCCTTGGCGTCCTGCCCAGATTTGCGCCCGACGCGCTGCTGCCGGCGCGGCACCTGGGACTGCTGACGCCTTGCGAGCACCATCGCCTGGAAGAGTTGCGAGACAACCTGCGCGAACTGCTGCGTGATCGAACGGACGTCGACCGGATACAAACCCTGGCAACGGATGTGCCGGCGCTGCAGGGCAGCACGGCGCTTGTCTCCGAACTCCCGGATGCACGCGGAGTACGGTTGGGATTCCTGAAGGACTCAGCTTTCAGTTTCTACTACCCGGAAAACCTCGAAGTGCTCGAAAGCGCCGGGGCAGAACTCGTACCGCTCTCCCCTTTGACCGCCAATGCCGTGCCCCCAGATCTTGATGCGCTTTACATCGGTGGCGGTTTCCCCGAAACCCACGGCGCCGCACTTTCCACCAACAAGGATTTTCTAGCGGCGCTTAAGGCGGCCGCCGGCAATGGGCTGCCGATTTATGCCGAGTGCGGCGGCTTGATGCTGCTCTCCCGGGCGATCCGATGGCACGCAACGCGCTACCCAATGGCCGCCGTGTTGCCTTTCGAGGTTGAAGTCTTATCCGCACCCCAAGGCCACGGGTATGCCGAGTTATTAGTGGACCGGCCTAATCCGTTTTTCACCCAGGGGCTGGTGATCAAAGGTCACGAGTTTCATTATTCCAGAATCGTCGAGGATGACGCTCCGGCAATGGGCACGTGTGCCGTGCTCCGCGGCATCGGGTGCGGGCAGAAACGCGACGGCTTGGTTCAGGGAAACGTTTGGGCCTCGTATACTCATGTCCACGCGCTGGGAACCCCGGAGTGGGCGCGGGGACTGCTCACCGCAGCGCAGCGCCGGAAACAGTGATGAGTAATGAGTGCGCATCACTCATTACTCATCACTGATTGCTGCCCTTCGCTTGGATCTTCCGGCAAACATGGGTCGACACGAAATGGCCGTGATCAGGCTCCTTAAAAAAAATCTCTCCTGGGGGCTCGCAGCATGGACAAGGAAGGGGTAAACTTCTGGGGATATGTTGAGTACCCTGTGGGACAAGATAGAGAAGAGCTGTACCCACCACCGCTGCGAAGAAACCGTCGATCTGCTGGAGGAGGCGCTGCGTCTGCAGCCGGCGAACTCGGAGCTCCATTATCGCCTCGGCATTTGCCATAGCGGCGGCTGCAGGCACAATTCCATGACCAATCCCGATGTCGCCGTCGAATACCTGCGACAGGCATTGTCCCTCACGGGCTCATCCGAGGATTCGCTCTTCTGCGCCGGCATTCTCGACGCGCTCGGCAACTCCTACGTCTGCTCCCGTCAACTGCCCAAGAAAGCCCGTCTCGAAGCCGCGCTGGATTGCCATCGGGCCGCCGCCGCGCTCTACCGGAGCCGTAACATGCTGGCCGATTGGGCACGCGAGGAGTATAACCAGGGAAACGCCTGGTGCGAGCTCCCCGAGGAGGATTATCCAGACAAGTGGCAGCAGGCCATCCTGCATTACGAGCAGGCGCTGCAAGTAAGAACCCGGGATAAAGATCCTATGCGCTGCGCGGCTACGCTGCAGAACCTCGGCACCGCCTACCGCCGGCTCAAGACCGGAGACAAAGCTGCCAATGTGATGAAGGCGGCCCAATGTTACCGCCGAGCCCTGGCAATCTGCAATCTTGCCTCCTTCCCGATCCAGCATGCCGCACTGTGCAACAATCTCGCGAACGCCTACCTATCCCTCGCCATGTATGATGAGAAAATCAGGCACCGCTGCGCGCACCACGCGCTCAAGCGCCTGGACCGTGCTTTAGGGGTGCGCACACGCGCGGAGTATCCCGTGGACTACGCGGTAACCCAGTACAACCGGGGACAGGCATTCCTCCTCCTGACAGCGGAGGATCCTCAGGACTGCTACATAAGGGCAGTCGCCTGCTTCCAGGAAGCCCATGATTGTTTCCTGCTCTGCGGACAGGCCAAATCTGCCAAAACCGCGCGCCAGCAGGTGCAACGCGTCCGCCACCTGGCTGCAACCGGCCACACCTACTGGGGCAGGTAAGATCCATGACTTCTGACCTTCCGGCAAAGTGCCCGCGATGCGGCTCCGCACGCGTCGCCTCCCTTCTGTACGCTCCCGCGGACGCCGGCAAGAGACCGCAGGAGGAACTGCAGGCCCGGCGAGCTGTCCTCGCAGAACGCGCACGCACCGGGAACGATCCCCGCTGGCGCTGTCTCCAGTGCCGCCTGGAATGGGGTCATCCCCGAGGCCTTTCCGGCGCCGCGACGGGCGTGGACGACCTCGCGTGAAGATCCGCCGCGCGTGGCGCTTGCCAATTCCGGCCCGGTGTCGTATAAAGCCCCTGGCTCACAATACGTATCCTCGCGCGTCCGGATGACAGCTCCATCCAGGAAAGAAGCGCGGTCCGGGGCGCCAGATCGGAGGAGCGATGGACGCTTTAATGCTGGCACGGCTGCAGTTTGCGCTGACGATCGCCTTCCATTACATATTCCCCCCGCTCTCCATCGGCCTGGGTTTGATCCTTGTTGTCATGGAGGGTACGTACCTGGCAACCAGGCGTCCGCTCTACCACGCGATGACCCGCTTCTGGGTAAGGATTTTCGGCCTCATGTTTGCCATCGGGGTGGCGTCCGGCATTGTGATGGAGTTTCAGTTCGGCACTAACTGGGCTTCCTACTCGCGGTTTGTCGGCGATGTTTTCGGCAGCGCGCTCGCCGCCGAAGGCATCTTCGCCTTCTTCCTGGAGTCCGGTTTTCTTGCGCTTCTCCTCTTCGGTTGGGACCGGATCAGCCCGAAGATGCACTTCTTTTCCACCGTGATGGTGTCCCTGGGATCGATCTTCAGCGCCGTCTGGATCATCGTGGCCAATTCGTGGCAGCAGACACCCGCCGGATACCAAATCGTCGAAACCGCTTCAGGAAAGAGGGCGGAGATCACCTCCTTCCTGGAGTTGGTCTTCAATCCCTCAACGCTTGACCGCCTCGGCCATGTGCTTCTGGCGGCCTTCCAGACCGGCGCGTTTCTTGTCATCAGTGTGAGCGCGTTCTACCTGGTCAGGAAACGCCATCTCGAGTTTGCGCGGGCCTCGCTCAGGATCGGGTTGCTGATCGCGCTTTTGGCAGCACCCCTGCAGCTCCTGTCGGGCCACTCCAGCGCCAGGGGCGTGGCAACGACGCAGCCTGCCAAGCTGGCGGCCTTTGAAGGCCACTACCCAGCTTTGGCGCCCGCTGAGTTGCACCTCTTCGGCTGGGTAAATGAACGGGAGGAGCGCGTCGAGTTCTCCATCAGCCTCCCTGGCATGCTCAGCTGGCTGGTCACCGGTGACACGGAAAGGCCTGTCACCGGCCTGCGGGCTTTTCCCCCCGAAGACCGGCCCCCTGTGAACGTGGTATTCCAGGCCTATCACGCCATGGTCGCCATCGGCATGATCCTTGTCGCACTGGTCCTGCTCGGCGCCTATTACTATATTCGTGGTACGCTCTGGCAGACGCGCTGGCTGCTGTGGATCTATGTTTTTGCGGTCGCCCTGCCGCAGCTGGCCAATCAGTTGGGATGGATTTCCGCGGAGGTCGGGCGTCAGCCCTGGATCGTCTATGGCCTGCTGCGTACCCGGGACGGAATATCCAAGGTGGTCGGATCCGGAGAGATGCTCACGTCGCTCCTCCTGTTCCTGTTCGTCTACACCCTGCTCTTCGCACTCTTCATCTACCTCCTGGACCACAAAATCAG
>CAYGWQ010000377.1:0-4680 GCA_964353465.1 uncultured Acidobacteriota bacterium
GCCAAAGTGCAAACGTTATTCATTGACAGGCCCTAAGCAGGAGCACCCTGGTTCCTTTGTTCGTGATTTGTACCCTTTCGTGTAATTCGTGTGTTTCGTGGTTTATATTTCGCCCGGTTCTACAAAGCCGTACCCACAATTTCTAAAGATTTTCGAACCAACGGGAAGCGGCTGCGATGTCAACGTTGCCGCCACTGAGGATGACGCCGACTCGCTTTCCTTCGACAGGGTATCGATGTTTGAACACCGCGGCCAGGCCAAGCACTCCGGTCGGTTCCACGACTAGCTTGAGCCGTGACCAGATAAAGTGCATGGCGCGGATCAGATCTTCGTCGGTCACCGTGATCATATCGTCCACATGCTGGCGAATGAGCGGGAATGTGAGCTTCCCGAGCGAGGGGGTGCGGGCACCGTCTGCAATCGTGTCCGGATTGTGCACCGACTGCAGGGTGCCGGTGTGGAACGAGCGTGTGCCGTCGTCGCCCGCGGCCGGTTCCACCCCTACGATCTTGCAGGCCGGAGCTAGACGGCGGGCAGCCAGCGCGGAGCCGCTGAGAAGCCCGCCTCCTCCGCACGGAACGAAAAGATAGTCCAGCACTCCAACTGATTCTATAAGCTCGAGCGCCGCCGTCCCCTGACCGGCAATGATGTGCGGGTGGTCAAAGGGGGGGATGATGGCGCCGCCCTTTTCGGCGGCGACTGCCCGCGCAACTTCCTCGCGCGAGGAAGTCCTGGGGTCATTGAGAACGACTTCCGCGCCGTAGCCGCGTACCGCATCCAGCTTCATGGCCGGGGCAGTGTTCGGCATGACAATTATCGCGCGCACGCCGAGAATCCGGCAGACGAGAGCAACCGCTTGCGCATGATTGCCGGACGAATAGGTTATCACCCCACGCGCCCGATCCGCTTCCGTCAGGCGGCTGATAGCATTGTAGGCGCCGCGGAACTTGAAAGCTCCCACACGTTGGAGGTTTTCACATTTCAAGAACATCTGGTTGCCGCAGGCCTCGTTGAGCAGGCGTGAAGTGGCAACAGGAGTCTGATGGGCAACGCCTGCAATGCAGCGCGCGGCGGATACGACATCATCAAATGTGACCATGAAAGCAGACCTCAGAACTCCGACCTCCGACTTCCGACCGCAGACCAAAAGCAGGAGGTCAGGAGACATACTAATCAGTTCATAATTATATGGACGTCCAGCGCTCTTTTGAGCCTCAGAGTCTTCGAGACTTAGAGGTGGGCTTTTTAACCTCCAAGACTCGAAGGCTCGAAGAATCTCTAAAAACAAATGTCTGCATACCAATGAACTGACTAGTAATTCGGAATATGGATTCAATGAGAGATAACAGTCGCTCAAAACCCTCGATGCGTCAAGGGTCCCTGAAACCCTGCACATAGTTTCAATCCGGCCGCTTACTCCAAATCCCAGGCCGGAGGCCGGAGGTCCGAGGCCGGAGGTCCGAGGTCCGAGGTCGGAGGTCGGAGGTCCGAGGTCGGATTCCGGGTGTCGGATCCGACATCGGGCTTGGTAAAATCTGGGAGCGGATCGCCCCAGAGATAGTGGTTGAACCACGCCAGATTGTGCTCCATCACGGCACGGACAGACTTGGGTTTTGTGATCCCGTGTCCATACCCTTTGTAGACAATCATCTCGACTTTGACGCCGCGGTCCTCCAGAGCCTGGCGCAACTCGTACGCGTTGGGTGTCGGCACGCGCCGGTCCAGTTCTCCATGTTGGATCAAGGTCGGGGTCCGGGCACTCTTAACGTAGGAGATCGGCGAGGTCTTCCGGTAGACTTCCGGATCATTCACCGGGTTGTCTCCCAGATAGTTGATGGTGAAGTTCGTGATATCGGTATTGTAATAGTAGGTCGCCCAATTGGAGATTCCTGCCCCGACGGAGATAGCGGCAAAACGATCGGAAGAAGTCGTCAGGAACGCCGAGATGTAGCCTCCCTGGCTCCAGCCCATGCAGGCGACCTTGGTCCGATCCACCCAACCCTTGCTGATGAGATAATCGACGCCGGAAATCACGTCCCAGGCATCACCGACTCCAAGGTTGCGCACGTTCAACATGCGGAATTTCTCGCCGTAGCCCGCACTCCCCCGATAATTCACCTTCAGGATCAGTGCGCCGCGGCCTGCCCAGATGTCGCTGGGGTAATAGCGCGTATCGGGCGTGAGCAGCGCCGGCCGGTCAATCCCCGTTGGCCCGCCGTGGATGATGCACAATAGAGGATATTTCTTGCCCGCATTGAAGTTGGCCGGTCTGATTAGGACGCCTTCGATATCGGTTCCATCCTGGCTTTTCCACGAGATGATCTCGCGTGTGCCCAGAATGAATTCCCTGCCCTGATCGCTCATGTGAGTCAGCAGACGGGGAGAGGAACCTGCTAGCTCGGCGACAAAGACTTCGCTCAGGGAGGTCGGGGACGATGCCACAAAGGCCATGCGGCGCCCGTCGCGTGTCAGGGAAAAAGATTGCGCCATCAGGTTGTCAGGGGCGGTCACGCGACCGATTTTGCCGCCGGCCGGATCTGTACGGAACAGATGGGATGCCGTCTTTTGGGATCCCGAAAAGTAAATGCCATTCTGGTTCCACGCAACCAGGCCGGGATTCTCGTCGAAGGCATCGGTGACGGATCGAGGAGTGCCGCCGCCCGCAGGCACTATGGCCAGTTTCGAGTTCTGCGCGAAGTGGCGGGCATTGCCCATAGCGGTCGAAAAGACGATCTGCTTGCCGTCGGGCGACCATTGAGGACCGCTGTCACGCCCCGGCTGAGCAACGATCTTTTTCACGGTATCATCCGCCAGGCTCAGGATGTAGATGTCCGACGTGTGCCCCTGAATCAGATCCGGATTGATGGCTGCGCTGAAGGCGATGCTCGTGCCATCGGGCGACCAGGAGTACGAGCCTACGGTGAAGTCCTTGCCTCGCGTCCGCTGCTTTCCGGCAACCGGAGCCTGCAAGGCTTCGGCGACATCAAGGGTCCAGAGGTGCGCATGATCGTATTCCTTGCGTATGACCGCGTACTCCCCGAGGTAATCCTTGCGCGCTTTCATGGATTGCAGCTCCGGATCCGTGGCCACGAATGCGATGCTCTTTCCGTCCCAGGACCATGAGAAGGAGCTGATGCCCGTTTCGGACTTGGTCAGCTGCACGGCTTCGCCGCCGTCCGGTCGAATCGCGAAAATCTGGTCTTTGCCGCCGCTCCGGCTGCTGAGAAACGCCAACCGGCCCCCGTCCGGAGCCCAGATGGGATTGGCTGAGGACTTTTCGTTCCGGGTGAGCTGCTGCAGGGAACCCGTTGTTGTATCGGCGAGCCAGATCTGCGAAACAAACGCGTCCTGCTTGAAGTCTGTTTCGGACACGGTATAGGCAACCCATTTGCCGTCGGGTGAAATCTGCGCGTCGCGAATGGACTTGACCATCAGGAGATCGTTGACGTTCGGGACCCGAGGGGAGTTATCCGCAAACAAGAGGGAAATCCCCGCCACCAGGAACACTGCAATGCGTTTGGCCATCGCTTAGCACCTCCGAAGTAAAGGATAATCGTTTACTATATTGCGTCGAGCCGTTTCTGCGATAAGCAAATTGTGCAGAAAATGGAACGCTGCCGGTACGGCCCCGTGTGCATGAGGAAGCAGGAATGAAGGAAACGAAGCCTGATGACAAGCCGCTGACATTATTGCTCCCGGGTCTCGACGGGACGGGCCGGCTTTTCTATCGGCAGATCGAGGCTCTGGCAGAAAGATATCGGGTGACTCCGTGGGCATACGCGCCGGGCGGGGACTTTACTCTGTCTGACCTGATCCGCGACCTGGGACGGGAAACCGCAGGAGAGGAACCGCATTCCATCCTGGTCATTGCGGAGTCTTTCGGCGGCCTGGTGGCGCTCAAGTACGTGCTGCAGTACCCCGAGCGAGTAAGGCGCCTTGTACTGGTCAATTCATTCCCCTATTGCCGCCGGCGCCTGCGCATCCGCCTGGCATGTATCCTCGTTGGATTTTTGAGATTCGCTCTCGGGCGCCGGATCAAGGACTTCGTCGTCGACCAGGCTCTGCTACGGGAAGGAATTCTCGCCGAGGATCGACGGCGCTATCGGGAAGTGGTCAATCAGGTTGACCTCCCGGCCTATCGGCGCAGGCTGCAGCTCGTGCAGGAAACCGACCTGCGGCCGCAGCTTGGCAAGATTACCGCCACCACCGTACTGCTCGCGGCTGCGCGCGACAAGCTGGTTCCATCGGTTGCGGACGCGCACCTAATGGCGGCCCGGATTGCAGACGCGCAGGTGCATGAATTTCCCGATGCCGGCCATGCCCTGCTGTTGACACCCGGCTTTTCGTTGGCAGACTATGTTTGAGGGAAGACAGGAGACAGGAGACGGGAATCAGGAGACAGGAGACGGGAATCAGGAGACAGGAGACAGGGGTCAGGAGAAGGGGGTCAGGAGTTCTTGGTGCAGCATTGCCGGCCCAATTCCCTTCTGACTTCTGTCTTCTGACTCCTGACTTCTTGTAGCCAAACTCGGTTCCTTCCCGGTTCCCCATTGGAAGACCTAATTCATGAAGCGCAGCGCATTTGACGAATTGGTCCAGAAAGCACTCCGCAGGATTCCGCAACGATTCCGGGATGCCATGCACAACATCGAGATCGTGGTGGAGGACTGGCCAGACCCG
>CAYGWQ010000378.1:0-4661 GCA_964353465.1 uncultured Acidobacteriota bacterium
GCCAAGCCTGTCGCGCGCGAGTTGAAGCTGTTCTGGAGCGGAGACCCTGCCGCGGTGCGGCCGCACCCGCTCAATCGGGAGCGCCGGACCCCGATGCGGCAGCTGATGGCGAAGCTCGGGCTGAACGAGTTCGCCAATGTTGGGCCGCTGGTAGAACGGACTTTTCGCCCGCGCCGGGTCGTTCTGCCGCTGAAGCAGCACGCCGGTGCTGCGGCCATTCCCTCGGTAAAGCCGGGAGATCGCGTCCGGCCCGGCAACCTCCTGGCAGCCCCGGCGGAAGGGGCGCTCGGCGCAAGAATCCCTGCGAGTATTGCCGGGGTTGTCCGTGAGGTGAACACCGCCGTGATCATCGAAGGAGGGGAGTGATGGCGCTCAATTCGATTGGACTGGTCGAAGTATCCTCGATTGCGGCGGGTTTCCTGGCGCAGGACGCGATGCTGAAGGCCGCTACGGTGGACCTGCTCGTCGCGCGGACCATCTGCTCCGGAAAATACCTGATCGCGATCGGCGGCGATGTTGCTTCGGTGCAGGCCGCGGTGGAAGCCGGCGCCAAGAGGTGCGCAGGGAGCCTGATCGAAAAGCGGACCATCGTTCATGTGCATGAATCGGTTTTCCCTGCAATCTCGATGGCCGTCGATCTTCCTCCGGAACAAATCAAAGCTCTGGGTTTTATCGAAACCTTTTCCGCATCCAGCATCATCGATGTTGCCGATGCCGCGGCCAAGTCGGCTGAGGTCATCCTGTTCCGCATTCATCTGGCGATGGCAATCGGCGGCAAGGGTTTTGTCCTCATGACCGGGGATGTGGCCAGCGTGGAGGCCGCAGTGGCGGCCGGCTGCGCCATTGCCGCCGAGGAAGGCATCCTGGTCGGCTCCGGCGTAATCGCTGCTCCCAGCAAAGAGCTGTTCCGGGAGTCTGTCTGATAGCGCGCAAAGCAGAGGGGGAGAATCGCATGAGGTTTCCCGGCCGGCGCCAACGCGTGCACTTCTTTCCCGGTCTGCAAGATCCCGGGAAATCCGCAATCGAAGATCCCATGATCGCTCCCCCGGTCTTTGATGTTGCGGACATCGACCAGACCATCCTCGACATCGTCTTTCAATGCGATGACGAAATCCTGTCCCGGTTCGGCCTGAAAAAACGGTGTTCGGTCCACCTTCCGGACGAGTCGATTCCCGGGGAATCACAGAGTACAACAGGTACGAATACTCACGGGTTCAGAGAAGGCAAGACTGTGAGCGGCCTGTAAAGGTATACACGCATGCGGATCCGTACATGGGAGGACCGGCCCGGATTGTAAGCACGAACGGAGCAGGAGATTCGGCTCTGGCCGCGCTGATCCACGATGTGTGTGCCAACACTTTCAGCCGTGATCAGATGCCCGACAGTGAAAAGCACCGCCGCCCATACTTGACGTACTCGTCAATCGCCCAGATTGCACAGTATGCCAACTCAGTCTGTTATGAAGTTCTGAAGAATCCTCCCCGGCTGCTCACAGCAGAGGGACTGAGTCTCCTCAGTCAGGAATAGGATTCAGCCGCCCGGACGATTGTCTGCAACCGTCGGAGCCGCCCTTGTTAACAACGAAATGCACAGCGCAGCATAGCCGCAACCAAAGAAGCACCCTGCAAAGATACCAAGGCAACGACATCCTGGCACGTTGGCGAGTAAAGCAGCCGCGGAGCGCCCGGCCGGGCTACGTGCTCGGGAAAGCGATATCTCGCGAGCCTTAGCGGCCCTGCGCCGGCAGGACAAACTGCGTCTCGGCGCCAGGGCGGCCTGCCGACTTAGCCGAACGTGTACTCGGAGTGACCGGGAGACCATGGGGAAGCGCGTGATGACCCAAAACGGCAGCTCGTTTCTCTTATCCGAAGGATCCAGTTTTCAACTGCTCCGAAGCCGGTCTGATACCCCCGGGGAAAAAGCTCCGGAAAGCAGGGTTTGAAAATATTCCATTCCCACAAGTGCCTCATGGGAATGGGCTACTACACCATGTGGCGATTTGTGCTCCGGGAGGCTAAGCCGCTTATCCTGCGCGTATCATGCGATAAAAAATGGATTATGGAGACCTGACTCAATGACTTTCGAGACCGCCACCGATTGCCGGTGCGGCAGCGGATATGGATGAACCCTACTATTGGCAGACAGGAGCTCCCAGGCGGCGCATTGTCGGAAGTGTGTAAAAACGGCATCCCGTGCGCCGGCACGCTGCCGTATAATCGCGCTGTCCGGAGGCAAGAGTTAACAGAAAGCCCCTGATCAGAAAGTAAAATCAACGATCCCCAGGAGGGTTCGCACGTCGCCTTAGGGCAAAATGCAGCTTGTTCGGACTATACGTTTCTGCCCTCTCTTCGCTGAGGGAGAAACGCCGCTGGGCTTGGACGTTGGGCACAAGGCTAAAGGGAGACACCGTGATGGGTAACGAGACGTGGAAAGCCTCGCCGGTCCTTGGCGTTCGGAATGTGCGGCAGGCCGCGGAGTATTACCGCGATGTCCTGGGTTTCAGCCTCGACGTGGACGGAGTTTTTCAACCAACAGAAGACGAATCAGGAGGCGTCTACGCCATTGTGAAGCGGGGCGGCGTCTGGATCCATTTTCAAATCCGGCGCGGCGAGCTTCCCGGGCGGGAACGGCAGCCTCTCGAGAGGGACGCCTACGTGTATGTTGACGACCTCGACGCACTTTACGCCGACCTGCAGCGCCGGGGCGCCGTAATTGCACAACCGCCGCGCGTGGCTCCTTATGGCCTGCGCGAGCTCGTGGTCGAGGATTTGAACGGTTACCGAATCGCTTTCGGAGAATTTGTGCCGTAAGGGATCATTTGGGAATACATCCCATGATCAAAAGAACAATCGCTGTTGTTTCATTGCGGTTCTCCCATGTTGTGAATCGCGCGATCAAAAATGGATGATGGAGACCTGACACAATGACTCCAAAGGAATCCTGCGATTCCTCGATCCTGTCAATTTGTGGCTGCATCCTGATTTTGCTTGCAAAAAAGCAAGGAAATCAAGGATAAGGGATCTGTCATTTTGCTGCGGTGCGGTGTTGCTCGAAGTCACGGTAGGTTCCGAGGTGCCGATCGGGCCCCCACGGACTTTCCATGTGCGAGCACTGCCTTGGTGATGGCAGGCCCCGGAGGGGGAGCTATCTGCCAGCAGAGGGTAGCCCGCGACGGGCATCCTCCCAAGGCGTTTCCGGGAGACAAATCCATGAGACGAATTGTATTTCTTATAGCAGTGGCGGCGCTGTTTGCCGCGGTCGGCATCGTCGCGGGCCAGCAGTCGGGCTCCGATCGGTTGACGGCCGACGTGTTCTCCGCGATGTCGGTTCGGGGTCTCGGTCCGACGCTGGTCACCGGCCGCGTGGTCGACATCGAGATCAACCCGAACGATCCAAACACCTACTATGTGGCGTCTGCGTTCGGCGGTCTGTGGAAATCGGTAAATCGCGGATTCACCTTCACCCAGATTTTTCCCCGGTCGGGCGAGGTCGAAGCCTTTTCGCTGAGCTGCGTGGTCGTCGATCCGAAAAACTCAATGGTCGTGTGGCTCGGCACGGGCGAAAACGCCAGCCAGCGCGCCGCCCATTTCGGCACCGGGCTCTATAAGTCGACGGACGCGGGCAAAAGCTGGACGCGGGTTGGACTGGAGAAGTCCGAACATATCGGCAAGATTCTGATCGACCCGCGCAACTCGGACGTAGTGTGGGTTGCATCCCAGGGACCGCTTTTTTCAGCCGGCGGCGACCGGGGCCTGTACAAGACGACCGATGGCGGTAAGACGTGGACCCGGCCGCTGTTCATCAATGACGACACCGGCGTGACCGACATCGCCTTTGATCCGACCAATCCGGATACGCTGTTTGCCGGCACGTACCAGCGCCGGCGGCACGTCGGCCAGATGATCGGCGGCGGTCCGGACGGCGGGGTGTTCCGGACGACCAACGGCGGCAAAAGTTGGGACAAGTTGAAGAACGGGCTGCCTCCCGGTGAGGTTGGCCGAATCGCGCTGGCGGCCGATCCCAAGGTCAAAGGGCGCATCTACGCGCTGATCGACGCCAAGATGCCCGGCGGCGCCCGCGGGCGTGGCGAAGAGGCGCCGATGGCAGCGGCGGCGGATCCGCAGGCCCGTGGCCGTGGCGCGGCGCCGGCGGAACCGCCACCCTTGCCGCCTGCGCCGACCGCAGACAACGCACGAGGGTTTTACCGCTCCAATGACAACGGCAACTCGTGGACGCGGATGTCTGATTATCGTGGCGGCGGTCCCGCCTACTACAGCGAGATCTTCGTCGATCCCCGGCATCCCGACACAATCTGGTCGGTCAACGTGAACTTCCAGTGGAGCCGCGACGGCGGCCGCACGTGGACCAGCATCGGCATCGAGAGCAGCACGGCGGACCTGGGAGTCAGCGGCGCTTTCAACGTGCACGTCGACCACCATGAGGTTGCTTTCGATTCCAGAGACCCGAAACATATCATCATCGGCAACGATGGCGGCGTATACGAGACGTACGACGACGGCGACACCTGGCGCCTGTTTGCCAACCTGCCGATCACGCAGTTCTACCGCGTATCGGCCGGCTACGAGGAACCGTTTTATACGGTCTGCGGCGGCACGCAGGACAACTTCTCGTTGTGCGGGCCGTCACGTACCACGCATCTC
>CAYGWQ010000379.1:0-4632 GCA_964353465.1 uncultured Acidobacteriota bacterium
GATACCCTTAGTCGCTTCCAGTTACAACATATTTATAATTAGCCGATAGTCATGTTATACGCATTTCCTTCATTGTGGATTTAAACGTGCCGCACCTTCGGCGCTCGATTTCCCGGCAATGTCCGTATCCCGGCCTCACGGCCGGGCCTATTTTCTGGCGGCCCCTACGGGCCTCTATACCGGGGGGCTGGATCGGCAGATTGCTGAATAGCAGCAGAGCCTGCGCCCGCCCGGCTGACGCCCGAAGTCGGAAATCGCAAATTGCCGAATGGTTGCAGGGCATGCCCCCAGGCGGCTGAGGCCCGAAGGGCTGGAAGAGGATAGGCCCGGCCGTGAGGCCGGGATACGCCGAGGTTTGATTTGTGAGCGCCGAAGGTGCGGCACACGAATAACCGTACCGGGTTCCGTATAAGGTTCAGGCTTCTGCGCCGCTTTGTTTCGATTCGCCGGGCAGGGGTTCGGGTGCCAATGCGGCGATGCATCACCGCACTCCAATGTCAGCTGATGGTGTAGGCGGAGCCGGGTTTGATCACCATGGCTTTGCGGCCCGCGGCCTCGACCTTGCTTGCGAACTCCCGCGGATCGGCCTTGATGACGTCAAACGTGCTGTAATGCATCGGAATGTTGAGTTTCGCATTGAGAAAGGCTGCTGCGCGGACGGCGTCATCGATGCCCATGGTGAAGTTGTCGCCAATGGGCAGCAAGGCTATGTCGAGAGGCCCCCAGGCTTCGCCGATCAGCTGCATATCCAGGAACAGCCCGGTGTCTCCGGCGTGATAGACCTTTTTTCCGCCCATGGTCAGTACGATCCCGACCGGATTGCCGAGCGCCTCGCCGTTGGGGCCGGTGGACCCGTGGTGGGCGATGGTCAGCTTGACATGGCCGAAGGGAAACTGGTGCCCGCCGCCGATATGCATCGGGTGGCCCTGGCAGCCCAGTGTGCCGAAGTAGTTGACGATCTCATAATTCGAAATAATCAGGGCCCCGCTCCGCTTGGCGATTGCGACCGTATCCCCGATATGATCCCCGTGACCGTGAGTCACGATGATCGCATCCAGCTTTGAGAATGTATCAGCCTTGACATCTGCCAGCGGATTGCCGCTCAGAAACGGATCAATCAGCACCCGATGGCTCCCATCTTCGAACTCCCAGCAATCATGACCGTGATAATGCAGCGTCAACATAAATATCTCCTCCTTATTAGCATTATAAAGGTTATTTGAAAAATTCGAAATTCGAGATTCTGCGATTCAGATACTGGCATCGACTGCCGGAGGCCAAACAAAATAGCAGGACACGGAAGAACACGGATGAACACGGATTCCCACTATTGGGCGACCTAGACGAGCAGATTGCGCCACCGCAAGGGCACCTCCGGCCCTTGCGGTGGCGCAACCTGCTCGTCCGATCCGTGTTATTCCGTGTTCATCCGTGTCCTCAATGCTTATGTCACTTTGTATGACGACTGTCATGCAGTGTCTGAATGACAGGAAAACCTCGAATCTCGAATGTCGAATCCATTTTCGCTTGCCTTTCGGGGCCGCAAGTAGATAAATACTTCTGCAGATTCGCAATAGCTGAGCGGAGACATACCGTCACCCCTTTTTTTCGAAGGAGAGGCACCTTTCATGGGCAAGAGAAAGATTGCATTCCTGCTGGCATTGATGCTGGCACTATCCATGGCGACAGCCGGAACCGGCCTGTTCGCCCAAGGTAATATCACGCCACCCAAGTTCGGCCAGTACACGGCCGGCGACGACTATTTCCTCGCCAACTACGCCCAGCTGGTCGAGTACTGGGGCAAACTGTCGAAGGAGTCGGACCGGATGAAGGTGGTCGAGATCGGCAAGACTTCCGAGGGGCGGACGATGATCATGGCGATCATCACCGCGCCGGCGAACTTCAAGAAGCTTGACCGCTACAAGGAAATTTCCCAGCGCCTGGCGCGGGCTGAGGGGCTGACCGACGACCAGGCGCGGGCGCTGGCTGCCGAGGGCAAGTCGGTCATCTGGATCGACGGCGGCCTGCATGCGACCGAATGCGTCCCGGCGCAGGGCCTGTTCACGATGTCGTACGAAATGACCAGCCGCACCGACCCGGAGACGATGCGGATCCTCAACGATGTAATTCTGCTGCTCGTCCCGGTCAACCCGGACGGGATGGATCTGGTCTCGAACTGGTATATGCGGCAGGCCGACCCGAAGATGCGATCGACGGGAGGCATCCCGGTCTTGTACAACAAGTATGCCGGGCACGACAACAACCGCGATTCGTACATGTCCAACCTGGCGGAAACCACGGCTATCAACCGCCAGACGTTCATCGAGTGGATTCCCCAGATCCTGTACAACCAGCATCAGACCGGCCCTGGCGGATCGGTGCTGTTCATGGCGCCCTTCCGGGATCCCTTCAATTACAACTACGATCCTCTCGTCCCGATGGGGATAGAACTTGTGGGCATGGCGATCCATAACCGTTTCATCGCGGAAGGGAAACCCGGGGCGGTGACGCGCGGCGCCGCGAACTATTCGACCTGGTTTAACGGCGGCGTGCGCACGACCGTCGGTTTTCACAACATGATCGGCCTCCTGTCGGAGTGCGTCGGCAATCCCACTCCCATGAACATCAGCTTTGTGCCGTCGCGGTTTGTGCCCGACGGTAACCAGCCGTACCCGATCATGCCCCAGGAATGGCATCAGCGCCAATCAATCGAGTACCTGATCACGGCGAACCGGGCGATTCTCGATCTGGCGTCGAAGATGCGTGAGGATTTCCTGTACCGGATTTACCTGATGGGGCGGAACTCGATTCAGCGCGGCAACCAGAATACCTGGACGATTACGCCCAAGCGTCTGAAGGCGCTCCAGGCAGCCATAGCCAAAGACCAGCAGGCTGCCGCACCCGCAGGCGGGCGTGGAGGTGCGCCCGCGGGTAGAGGCGGCGCGGCTGCGGGAGCCGGAGCTGGAGCGGGATTCGGAGGCGGCAGAGGCGGGGGTTCTTTAGATGCCGCCAAATACATGCCCGTTCTTCACGATCCCGCCTTGAGAGATCCGCGGGGATACATTTTCCCCTCGGACCAGCCTGATTTCCTTACCGCAACCAAGTTTATCAATACCCTTATGAAACTGGGCGTCGTGGCCCACAAGGCGACGAGCTCGTTCCAGGTGGCTGGCAAGACCTATCCGGCCGGTTCCTATGTCCTCAAATCCGCCCAGGCTTTCCGCCCGCACCTGATGGATATGATGGAGCCCCAGGACCACCCGGATGACATCCCGTACCCGGGCGGGCCGCCGAGAGCGCCGTATGACGTGACCGGCTGGACCCTTGCATTCCAGATGGGTGTGCAGTTCGACCGTATCCTCGAGGGTTTCGATGGCCCCTTTGCGAAGCTTGCGGATCTCACGCCGATCCCGGCCGGGAAGGTCAACGCGGTGCAGGGCGGCACAGGGTATCTCTTGAGCCATCAGGTCAACGATGCCTTTGTCGGCACCACACGCCTGCTGGCGGCCGGTGAGGAAGTGTACTGGCTGAAGGCCCCGTTGTCAGCCAACGGGAAATCGTACCCTGCCGGCACCATTTACATCCCAGCGAAAGCGACGACGCGCGCCAGCCTCGATAAGATCGCCGCGGAGATCGGCTTGAGCTTCGATGCAACGGCCACGGCTGTATCAGCCGATGCTCTGAAAATGAGGCCGATTCGCGTTGCGCTGTATGACACTTATGGCGGGTCCATGCCTTCCGGCTGGATCCGTTACATGCTCGAGCAACGGTTCCCCACGCCGTTCGAGCTGGTCTACGCTCCGGATCTCGATGCGGGTAATCTCATCGGTAAGTTCGACGTGATCATCCTGCCTGACGGCGCCGGTATGGGTGGCGGCGGCGGTCGTGGTGGTGGCGGCGGCGGTGGCGCGGGTGGTGCTGGTGGGCGCGGCGGCGCGCCGGCCAATCTCCCGCCCGAATTTCAGAGATTGCAGGGGAAAATGGGCTCGATGACGACAGCGACGACGCTGCCGCAGCTGCGCAAGTTTGTCGAGGACGGCGGAACCATCGTGGCCATCGGATCGGCGACCGGCATCGGCGAGCAGCTTGGATTGCCGATTGCGGATCACCTGACCGAACGGCTCGCGGACGGCACGGAAGCGCGACTTTCCAGGGAGAAGTATTTTGTACCCGGATCCGTGCTCCGGGTCAGCGTGGACACCACCAACCCAATAGCGTACGGCCTGCCCGAGAAGCTGGATGTGTTTTTCAGCAACAATCCGGTATTCAGGCTCGAGCCGGATGCGGCGCTGAAGGGCGTGAAGGCCATTGCCTGGTTTGCCGACGAAACCCCGCTGCGCAGCGGCTGGGCTTGGGGCCAGGCGTATCTCAAGAGCGGCGTGGCCGCCGTGGAAGCCCCGATGGGAAAAGGGAAGGTGCTTCTCTTTGGCCCTGAGATCACATTCCGCGCCCAGCCGCACGGAGCGTTCAAATTCCTTTTCAACAGCATGTATCTTGCCGGAGCGACACCGGCAAGGCTTGGAAAATAGCGGTCATCAAGTGGGCCCCGGCTTGCCACCGGGGCCCGCGGTAGGCCCCGGCCGCCGAGACTGTCTCAAAACAAGGCGTCCCGGAGGGACGCAAAGAAAGTAG
>CAYGWQ010000380.1:0-4606 GCA_964353465.1 uncultured Acidobacteriota bacterium
GGGCTTGCGCCCGGGGCTACTATCTTACCGCCCCTGCGGGGCTATATTTAAGACCGGAGCGAGTTTCGCGACAGAAACTAATCAGGGACAGTCACCGATGTCCCCACCGGGAAATACAAGGCGCAGCATTACCGCAGCCAAGGAATCACACCGCAAAGATGCAAAGGCGCTAAGACGCGAAACATAAGGGCACCCGGATCGTTATCTTTGAGTCCTGGCGCCTTCGCGTCTTAGAAGCTGTGAAAAAATCGGGGACAGTCCACCCGCGCCCGGCTCAAGTGTTGGTAATCGGGTTTCTGAAACAGGGCACTTGGGACAGTCCCCAATTTTTTCACAGCTTCTTAGCGGCAAGGAGTTCTTGCCAGGCGGCAAAGGAGTTGTGTAGAAGTAGCACGAAATGCCCGCATCAGGGGGATGGACTCCTGCTTGCAGCCATGCCGCTGGCTGGCTGCTCCGGCGGTCAGACGTCGAGCGATCGTTGGTTGGTTTCTTTCATCGGTAGCATCAACGCCAGCCCGATGGCCCCATAGAGCATGATGTAGAAGGCAGGAGCCAATGGATACCCTATGCGCTCGAACCATTTCGACACCAGGGGTGCCGTCCCTCCGGCCAGCGCCAGCGTGATGCTATACGCAAAGCTCATAGAGGTAACTCGGGTTTTCAGAGGAAAGATCTCCACCACCATCGCGCCCTGCAATCCGAGCGCCATGCCGAGCGGCACGGCGACCAATACCTGCCCGTATGTGAATTGAGCGGTTGTGCCGAACAGCATCCAGTTCAGCGCCACATAGATGAAGGCCATGGTGGCGACTGTCAGGATCATCATAAGCTTGCGGCGCCCCACTTGATCGGAGAGCCAACCTCCGAGCGGCTTCGAGAACAACACCACAAACAGAGTCAGGGTGTTCGCCAGCAGGAAAGATTCCCCACCCTCTCCGAGCAGGCTTTTTCTTTGCTCCACCGCGTAAGTGAATGTCAGGTAATACGCCGCATTCGTCATGGCCACTATGCCGAAAGTCTGCACAATCGGCAGCCAATCGGAGAGCAGCGACGGCAGGAAGGGCGGCCGCATGGCAGCGGCCTTGAGACCCGCCTCCGTCTCCGTGATGCCGCGGCGCAGAAAATATCCGGCCACGCAAAAGATGACGCTGCCCACAAAGGGTATGCGCCAGCCCCAGACCGAAACCTCATCGACGCTCATCCAGCGGTTGACGAGCCAGGCCGAAGCCGACCCGAGGATGAAGCCCATGGTGGTGCCTGCCGCGGTCGAACTGCTGATGATGCCGCGAGTGAGGGGCGAAGCCTTTTCTGTGGTGTAAACCATCGATCCGGTGAATTCCCCGCCCAGGGAAAATCCTTGGATCAATCTCATGGTGACCAGGAGCAAGGGCGCAGCGAGGCCGATTTGTTCATACGTGGGGAGCAGCCCCAGCAGCAGCGTTGCCACCCCCATCAGCGCAATCGAGAGGGTCAACAACGCTCGGCGGCCTATGCGATCGCCAACCAGTCCCAGGACCAGGCCGCCGACGGGACGGGCCAGAAACCCCAGGGCGAAGACGGTAAACGCCAGCAACTGCTGGGCGCTACGGTCCGACTGCGGGAAGAACTGCTTGCCGATATCGCTGGCAAAGTAGCCGTAAACGGCAAAATCAAACCACTCGAGCACGTTCCCTATCAACCCTGCCAACGCGGTACGCAGCGCAGATTGGGGCGGCCGCACCTTCGCGGCACCACCCTGGGAAGCCTCAATCACCGAAGCCGGTTTTTCACCAACAGCCATCGCGAACACCCCTTGGAAAATAACGCGCATTGTATCCTACGGATAGGAACACAACCAAAGCAAAAGCGTTTATGCAAGACTTCCCTCTGCAAGATACTAGTCAGTTCATTGGCATGCAGACATTAGAGTCTCTTCGAGCCTTCGAAGCTGTGAAAAAATCGGGGACAGTCCACCCGCGCCCGGCCAAAGTGTTGGTAATAGGGCTTCTGAAACGGGGCGCTTGGGACAGCCCCCAATTTTTTCACAGCTTCTTCGAGTCTTGGAGTTTAAAAAGCCTACCTCTAAGTCTCGAAGACTCTAAGGCTCAAAAGAGCGCTGGACGTCCATATAATTATGAACTGATTAGTAAGTCGGAAGTCGATGCCTGGCCGGTGTTCTCGTGTACCGCTGCCAACGGCTTCCTCACTGCTGGAGCCCATTCAGGCTATGGAGGGAAAAAAGAAGGCAGATATGGAAGGAAAGGAATCAGCCGGCCTGTAGCCTGGCAAGCGACGGCGCACGTATTCCGGATATCGGCAAGGAAAGACAGGATGGCGAACTCAGCAGTCGATCTGCGGGAGAAGAGCCGTAGACGCCGGCAATAGTCCGGCTCGAGTCCCATCCCGTTAGGGAGAAGACAGACTGTCGCCGATCAGTTCTTCTCGCGCTGGAAGACGATTTTCCCTCCCACGATCGTATAGTCAACCGTGGCTTTCATGATCTGATCGGGCGGCAAGGTCAGGAGGTCATCCTTCATGATCACCAGATCCGCCAGGTATCCCTTCCTGATCATGCCCTTGCGATTTTCCATCAACTGGGCATAGGCAGATCCCAGTGTGTACAGCTCGATGGCTTCCTCCATGGTCAGCTTCTGGTCGGGGAACCATCCATCCCCCGGCTCGCCGGCACGATCTTTGCGCGTGACCGCGGCATACAATCCCTCCATAGGATCGAGGGGCTCCACTTCATAATCCGTGCCGAAAGCCAGCTTCGCCCCGGCATTCAGCAGCCTGCGCCATGCGTAAGCCCCCTTGCTCCTCTCCGGCCCGATGCGCTTTTCGCAGAACCGCTTGTCGGTGATGCAATGAGTCGGCTGCATCGACGCAATCACTCCCAGCTGCGCAAAGCGAGGGATGTCCTGGTCGGTCAGTATCTGGGCGTGCTCGCTCCGGTGGCGGCTGTCGCGTTTGCCATTCACCTGCCGGGCTTTTTCGTAAGCATCCAGGATCCAACGGTTCGCCTTGGGCCCGATCGCATGAATGCCGATCTGAAAACCCATCTTGTCCGACGCCAGGATGCGCCGCTCCAATTCTTCATAGGACATCTGGGGCAGACCTGTCTTATCGGGGGCATCGAGAAAGGGCTCGAAGACCATCATCGTCCCCGAACCCAGCGTGCCGTCGATGAATCCCTTGAGATAACCGAACCGTATCCAGTTGCCTTGCGCCGGATACTTTTTGCGCAATTCGTCGTAGCGCTTCAGACTCGGCTCATCCGCCGTCAGGCTTCCGGCCACATCCACGCGCAGGGTCAGCTTGCCCATATCCTTGAGGCGCTGGTACAGCTCTGCATTCCCTCCCCCGGGGTGCTGGATGCTGGTGATCCCCAGCCGCGCCGCCAAATCCAGCGCTTCCTGCCAGCCCTGCATTTGCCTGGCCTCGTTTTCCGGCGCCGTTCTCTGCACCGGTACAGCCCCGTATTTCAGCAGCCGGCTGGCGGTTTCCTTGAAGATTCCGGTGGGCTCACCCGTGACGGGATCCTTCTGGATCTCTCCGCCAGCGGGGCTCGGCGTGTCCTTCGTTATGCCGGAGGCCTTCAGCACGTAGCTGTTCACAAGCACCGAGTGGCCATCCGCACGGTTCAACACGACGGGATTGTTCGGCGCCACCGGGTCGAGAAGCGCTTTCGTCGGCCACTGTCGGTTGACGAACATCTCGTGCTCCCAACGGCCGCCGCGGATAAGTTCTCCGGGCTTTGCTTGCGCCACTTTCATCTGGACTCGTTCCGTGATGACTTTCGGGTCGGTCACATAGCGCAAGTCGAGGTAATCCGGGTTGATGGGACCGTAATGAGCATGAGCGTCATTGAACCCCGGGATCACAAGTCTGCCCCGCGCGTCCACAACCCTGGTCACCCCTGCTTTCACATAGGAATCTATCGCCGTATTCGTGCCAACGGCAACGATGAACTCCCCCCTCATCGCAACCGCTTCAGCTCTGGGGTATTGCTTGTCGATCGTTACGATCTTGGCATTCTTGATCACCAGGTCTGCGGGACCTCCGGCATCCTGTCCCGCTCCCACTACGAGACACGACAGAAGGGCAATCCACACGAGCACTACAGATCGTCGAACCATTTCAGTACCTCCGCAAAATGAAAACAGCGGGTGCACGCAGAGGCAACTTCATTCTCCCTGCGCGTGAGTTTCCACCCGCAGAGCAGGTGGCCTCAGGAAGCCTCCCGGAGGGAGGCAAGGGCTTGGCAAGCCCTGAAAGGGCGCCGCAGATCAGCCCAGGGCGTAAGCCCTGGGAATGTGCGCCCAGGTAAATCAGCCCTAAAGGGGCGGCGCAGGCTGCTTCGCCACGTCAGCATCAAGCCCACCGGCGGTGCTCCCAATCGGAACGGGCTATCCGCTTGATCGCCTTAGGAACCTATCGACCACTGCCGTTGTTCCCAGGGCTCACGCCCTGGGCTTTGCTGTTGTGGCCCTTCAGGGCTCCGTCTCGTGACCGTTCGAACGCTCGCATGATCCAACGCCATTGTACATTCTCTGCCTCGCCCGGGCTGCATAGCTTTTTTGAGTCTCACCGCCAGAGGCGGTGGTTTACCTTAACCGAATGAGCATCG
>CAYGWQ010000381.1:0-4603 GCA_964353465.1 uncultured Acidobacteriota bacterium
CCTACAACCCTTCGGTTAACAGCCGAATGCTCTACCATTGAGCTACTGAGGAGCATTAGGAAAATCAGCCGCCGCAAATCGCGTTCAGGCAGCGAGATAAGCTAGCAAATATCGGCGGTGAAAGTCAATGTGATTGAAGATCGACCCTATTCTAAAATGAATCACATGAACCACAAAGACCTCAAAGACCGCGAAGAATCCAGAACAGTGTCAGCCAATTCCTTGATCTGATTGGCCGTTCATTACTCCATAGCGGCGTATCCTTTTTTCTTTGAGATCTTTGTGGTCTTTGTGGTTTAAAAACGACTATTTCACCTGCTTTGGGCTGATCTTCGTCAGTTGATCGATCAGAATGCTCACGTCCCGGGGACTATCCTCCAGGCGACGGAACAGAATCTCTCGCGGGGCCAGCTGCTTTTTGTACAAGACGAAGTTCGCATCCCGATCCGCCCGGACAACCTCGCCGTTCAGGCTCAAGCCTGCAAATACGCCCTTGGAACGCGAGTATGCCAGGATTTTAGCGGTAAATAACGCATCGGTCTTTGCCGAGGTACTCCGGCCCACGGGGCCCGCCGCTACCGAGGCATCGCCTCCCAGCGTGAACTTCGTGTCCAGCAGGCTTTCCATGCCCCTCACATTCATGACCACCAGAACCAGGTCGGTGGCCTGCACGCCGATCTGCAAGCCGAAACTCCCGCCGCTCATCATCAGCATCGACGGCGAACTCCAGGGGCCGTTTCCGTTGTCCGTCCGGCACGAGATTACGCCCTTGCCGTAATTGCCGCCGATGAAGAATGCGCCCTTTTTCATGGAAGGGATCACGGCTACACATTGGCATCTGTCGAGGAGGTCTTGTGGAATCGATTTGTCCGGTGTGTCCATGATTTCCTTCAGCACGATCGCGGCGCTGACCACTCGATCCGCAACCTCATTGCCACCCTGCGGGCCAGCCTGCGCCAATAGGGAGCCGAGCATGAAAACCAGGAATAAGATCAGAACTTTCTTCATAAGACTCCTCCGAAGTATAGGTTCATTAATGCTTGCGGCCATACACAGAAAAGGTACCATATTTTCCAAGTATTGCAGTACCTGGATTGCGGATCCATTTCGTCGAACCCGCCGCACCGGCACAGCAGGAGAAGGATTCCGTTCCCCGGTGTGATACTCTAGGTGGAGGAGGGTACAGCTGATGAAACCAGAGCCGCCCGAGATCCGGCGCGAAGCCAGACAGGAAGACATTACCATTACCATGGACCAGATCCGGGATTACGAATTCCGCGTCAAGTTCGACAAAGACCAGTACCCCGATCTGCTCATGGATGAACCGCCCCCGGTCGGGCGCGACACGGCTCCGAATCCATCCCGCCTGCTGGCCGCCGCCGTAGGCAACTGCCTGAGCGCGAGTTTTCTCTTCAGCGCCCGCAAAATGCGCGCCGACATCCAGAGCCTGCACACCACAGTCAAGGTCTGGTACACGCGCAACGAAAAGGGCAGATTGCGCATTGGCAAAATGAAGGTTGCGATTGCGCCAAAATTCGATCCGGCGGACGCGTCCAAGATCCAGCGCTGTCTGGAGTTGTTCGAGGACTACTGTGTTGTAACCCAGAGTATTCGCACCGGCATCGATGTATCGGTCGCAGTAGAAACGCGGTAGCCGCCCAGGCGGGGATCGACAGGCGGGGGCTCCAAATCCGGCCGGCAGGGAATGGTTCGATAGTTGTGCGGGAGGGAATCGCAAATGACGGAGACCAGCAAACCGCGCGCCGATGGAATGGCGTTGCCGCCTTTGGCGGGTGAGCGCGCGCGTCCGGGCGCGAGTGCGCTTCGTTCTCCGGGCATGGCGTTCCTGCCGCTCCATCAAGTTGAATCCACAATCGCCGCAAGCAGCCGGTGGCTCAAGGATCGGCAGCACCCCGACGGCCATTGGGTAGCGGAACTGGAGGGGGATACCACGCTGGAGAGCTATTTCATACTCTTCCGGACTTTTTTCGGGAATCGCACCCATCCGCGGATCCGGAAGTATGCCAAGGTGATCCGCGAAGCCATGCTGCCGGAAGGAGGCTGGTCCATATATAAGCACGGTCCGGTCGAGATTTCTGTTTCGGTGCTGAGTTATTTCGCGCTCAAAGTCGCTGGGGTTCCGGCGGAGGCTCCGGACATGAAGCGCGCGCGCGATGCCATCCTCCGGCTCGGAGGAGTCACCAAAGCCAACACGTATACCAAGTTTCACCTTGCCTGGTTCGACGAGTATGATTGGGAACACGTGCCCGCCATTCCGCCCGAGATGATGTTCATTCCCGCGATCGCTCCGATCAACATTTATGAGATGTCTTCCTGGTCGCGGGCGATTTTTGTGGCCCTGTCGGTGATCTACGCGCTGAAGCCGGTCTGTCTGCTGCCTCCTGAATGCCATGTGGACGAGCTTTTCCTGGGAGGCCGCGAGCATGCCGACCTGAGCCTGCCCCGCACCAGGCAGACCTTGTCCTGGACCAATTTTTTCCTGTTAACCGACAAGGCTCTCAAAATCGCGGAGAGGTTTCCGATCAGGGCGGCGCGCCGGGCCGCCCTGAAGAAAGCCGAGAATTGGATGATGGAGCGCTTTCAGGCCTCCGGGGGACTGGGTGCGATCCTGCCTGCGATGATGAACAGCGTTATGGCCCTCAAGGTCCTGGGTTATCCGGATGACCATCCGCTCGTGGCCGAGGGCTTGCGCGAACTGGATGCCCTCGAGATTCACGATCCCGCCGATGACTCGATCCGCATCCAGCCCTGCCACTCGCCGGTCTGGGATACCGGAATCTCGACCTACGCCCTGTTGCAGGCCGGTGTGGATCCGCACAGCCTGCCGATCCGCAAGGCCGTTGACTGGTTGCTCTCGAAAGAGGTCAGACGCCCCGGTGATTGGCAGATCAAAAATCCTGCTCCGCCTGGTGGCTGGTATTTCGAGTATTCCAACGAGTTTTATCCGGACGTGGACGACACCATCATGACGATGATGGCGCTCCGCTGGGCATCGGCTCCGGGAGAACGTCCTGAGGTCGACGAGGCCATTGCGCGCGGGCTGATCTGGGTGCGCGGGATGCAGAATGAGGATGGCGGGTGGGCCAGCTTCGATCGGGACAACGATAAGGCGTTCCTGACCAAAGTGCCCTTCGCGGATCACAACGCGATGATCGATCCTACCACGGCCGACATCACCTCGCGGACTCTGGAGATGCTTGCCACCATAGCGCCGGGAACCTACACTCCTGAACACCCGGTCGTCAAGCGGGCTATCAGTTTCCTGAAGAAGGACCAGTGCGCGGATGGCAGCTGGTTCGGCCGGTGGGGTGTGAACTACCTGTACGGCACGCCCCAGGTACTCCGGGGACTCGGCATCATCGGCGAAGACATGTCCCTGCCGTATGTCAGAAAAGCGGTCAACTGGCTCAAGTCCGTGCAACTTCCCGACGGCGGCTGGGGTGAACGCTGCGACACCTACGACAATCCTGAACGCAAGGGCCTGGGGCCATCGACCCCTTCACAGACGGCGTGGGTTTTGATTGGCCTGCTGGCTGCGGGAGAGGGAAAGAGTTCCTGTGTGCGCCGCGGCTTCGAGTATTTGCTCCAACAGCAGACTCCGGACGGAACCTGGGAAGAGGAGGAATGGACGGGGACCGGTTTTCCGCGCGTGTTCTACCTCAAATACCATTACTACCGGCACTATTGGCCGCTCATGGCGCTCGGCCAATATCGCCGTTTCCTGCTCGGTTACCGCCCCTGATGCCTTTTCGAAATTCGAGATTCGAGATTACCATCTCGAATCTCGAATCAGTCTCCGGTTCGTTTATTCGGATGATGCTCGTGCGGCATGAGGACGGTGGCGGGCGGATCGCTGCCTTGCCTCGCAATGGTCCTTTAAATCGCGCAGCAATCCGATCCAGCCCTGGTCAAGAAGCTCATTCGTCTCCTCATCCGCCAGGGCCGGTCCTTCATCGCGCACGGTTACCTCACTGGTCTCTCGCTTGAGGCGGATCGTGTAGCGGATGATGTGACGACCTGCGTTCTGGGTTTCGCCTGCCCCGTCGTCCAGCCAGTGCAACTCGACCTGTGAATTGGGCGTCAGCTTGGTGTAGACGGCACGGCCACGCTGTGCCTGGCCGCTGCTGCCCATCCTCCAGTATGCCTTGAGCTCGCCCCCGACCCTGGGATCGGATGTCACGCGATCGCAAAACCAATGTGCGATATCCTTGGCATCCGTCAACGCGTGAAAAATCACTTCGGGTGATGCCTGAATCAGCACCTTCTTTTCAATAATTCCCGTGCTCGAATTCATACCCATGATGGTCAACAATACCACAGACCGGCATCCGGCCCGCATGATTCATAAACATCGGCCGCCGACGGTGTTCCTTTGTACTAATTAAACGCGCATACTTTGTACCAAGAGCCATGGCCCGGCGCATTTACCGAAAGCGTCGCATAGACGCCGCAGGCCTTGGAGTGCGGCGATTTTTCGCCGCTTTGTAGCGAAGGCCTTGGCCCGAGGCATCAACCCAAAGCGGCGAAGCATCCTGAACCTTGTACGCATTTGTGCTGGTGTAGATATAATTGCAAGACCGGT
>CAYGWQ010000382.1:0-4581 GCA_964353465.1 uncultured Acidobacteriota bacterium
TAACCATTCAGACCAAGATTCCCTTTCCGCGCGGGCTTACTTCCGGCATCAAGGACAAGATCCTCAGCGATTTTTCCGGCTGCCTGAAACGGCTCCAGACCACCTATGTTGATGGTCTATTGATCCATCAGCCTTCCGTCGAACAGATGAACAACCCGGAAATCATCGAGGCGCTCAAAGAGGCAAAGCAGCAGAAAACTGCCCGTTATATCGGGGTTTCTCAGCATCAGGGTCAGGCAGGAATTTTGAACAGTGCGGCTGAAACCGGCATTTATGACATGATCGTGGCAGGCTTCAACTTTACCAACGCCAACGACCAGGAGTTCCTGCAGGCAATAAAGAACGCCGCGGCAAAAGGGGTCGGCGTCGTCGCCATGAAGACGCAAACCGGAGGCCGCAACCGGAATGCGGGCCCGCTCAACCAGACCGCCATGCTGAAGTGGGTGCTGCAGCATCCGGAGATAACGACCGCGATTCCAGGCTACACTACCTTTGACCAGCTGAACGAGAGTTTCGCCGTAGCCTCCAATCTGGAGTACACCAACGAAGAAAAGGCTTGGCTGGCGGACAAGAATGTCCAGCTCGCGCTCGATTTCTGCCAGCAGTGCGGTACCTGCCTGGGGACCTGTCCGAAGGGTGTGGACATTCCCACGCTCATGCGCACCCACATGTACGCCGCCAACTACACAAATTTCGACCAGGCACGCAGAACGCTCGAAGAGATTCCGGAGAACGCCGGTTTGCAGAACTGTGCTGATTGCGCCGGCTGCTCTGCCCGGTGCGCCAACCGGGTCAGGATCGGCGAGAGGATCGCCGAGCTGAAATTGATCTACGCCTAAGAAATAAGGGGACATTCCGCTTTTCCTCTTCTCCCGAAGCCCTACGGCGAGAGAGACCGGAAAAGCGGAATGTCCCCCTTTTCAATATCCCTGAGCTTTGCCCTCGCCGCGCGGATCCGCTGCGCCCCGAAAGCGCGCGGGTTGGCGTGTGGCATCGTATTCAATCATCAGACCGTGTGCATTCCCGATGCCTGATACGACCCGAATCTTGTGCCCCATGCTCGCGAGTTGCTCGCGGACAGCAGCTGGAATGCTCTCCTCAACCCCGAGCGCATCGGGTTCATAAAAACTGACTCTGCCCGCGGCGACAGCCGCCTCGATGCTCATATTGAAATCGATCAGGTTCAATACCATTTGCGGGACCGTTTGCCCGATCGTGTGCCCGCCCGGCGTGCCGATGGCAACCCATGGCCGTCCATCCTTCAGGATGATGGTGGGGCAGTCGCCGGATAACTTCCTTCGACCGGCATGTGCATCCATCGGGTTTCCCTTGGGTTCGAAGGTGCAGTAGGCGAGGGAGTTGTTCAGCCAGATGCCGGTCCCTTTGGGCATGATCCGCGCGCCGAAGGCATTCCCCAGCGTCTGCGTGGCCGACACGACGTTGCCCCAACGGTCCGCAACCACGAAGTGGGTAGTGTGCTGTTCTTTGTTGACCGGCGCGGTTGGCGGGACGAAAGGCCGGGCCCGGTCAGGATCGACTCTCGCCGCCTCCTCTTTCCAATAGGCCTCCGAAAGCAGCCGGTCCAGCGGAGGGGGATTAATATCGGGGTCTCCGGCATAGCGCAGCCGTACCCAGAAGCCGTGTTTCGAAACCTCTGCAAAACGGTGCAAGTACGGCGCGCTGTTGTGTCCGAGCGCCCGCGTATCGAACCGGCTCATCATGCCGAGCCGTACGAGATAGTCAAAGGTATTTGCCGGCGGAGATGCCGTAACAACCTGACATCCGCGGTAAGTAATTTGAATAGGCTTCCACCACTCAGCCTGATCAGCAGCCAGGTCCCGTATGGACAAAAAGCCGGCGCGCTCGCGCATCGCTGCGTCGATGGCCCGGGCAATTTCTCCTTCGTAAAAGGCTTTGGCGCCCGCGGTCGCAACCTGCTGCAGCGAGCGTGCAAGATCCTTCTGAACCAGGCGTTCGCCTTCCTTGAGCGGCCGGCCGTCTCGTCCATACTCCGTGCGCGCCCATTCGGGGAAGGACGGGAATGCGGCAGCAATCGATTGCGCCTGTCTTCGGCTGATCGGAAAACCGCCTTCCGCCAGTTCGATTGCGGGCTGGAACAGGTCGCCCCATTTGGATTTGCCATACAGTCTGGAAAGCTGCTCCCACGCATGCACGTTCCCCGGAGTGGAAACAGCCTTGGCGCCCCGCCGGTTTTCCTCGAAGTTCGGCGTCGGAGCGCGAAAGGCGTCGGAATTCACAGCGATTGGAATACGCCCGCTCGGATTGAGGAAGCGTGTCTCGTTCTTTGCCGCGTCATGGATCAAGATTGTGCCGTATCCCCCCATGCCCGACATATCCGGCTCCGCAACATTCAACGCAGCCGCGATGGCAACCGCCGCATCGAAAGCATTCCCGCCCGCTTTGAGCATTCGGATGCCTGCTTCTGTGGCGAGCGGGTGAGCGGAGCTGACCATTCCGGAAGAGCCGACTGCATACGTTTCCGGCCGGAGCCCAGGGCTGGAACTCGATGAAAACACAGTGACGGGAAGCAGTGCGCACAAGAGGTATTTCATGTTGCGAACCCTCCTTAATAGGTAAGCCTGAATATCCAGGAAACGCGGCTCCGATTCATGGGCGATGCGGGCCAGGAACTGGTCCGGTCGAGCACCTCGCTGAATTTCGCCCCCAGGATTCGAGCTGTGTAGGGCTTGGCGCCGATAGTAAATTACCACCAATTGATTTGGGGATCAGCCGGAATTGTCGGAGCATGCCGCCTTGGGTTTGCGATAGATCGGTCCAATCCGCGCCCATGACAAACCTTTGCACAACCTTCACGTCTTCCGCAATTAGAGGACACATAAGATTACATGGTATCGTGGATGCCAGAGCCGCGGCATGATCCATGCAGCGACCATCCCGCTGATGGCCGCTATCGAGAAGGATGCTTCATCCATTGCCACCTACTTGCATTTTGTGCCCCAAATACCACCTTCATGGGATAGATCTAATCTCTCTCAGCATGTAGACTCCGCGTCGCGTATAGCGAGCAAGGTGTCGAGTCCGCGAAGCTGGATTATCTGAGCAATTGGCCTGTTCCTATCAGGGGAGGAGAAGGATGGCGCGTGGGGTTGTTCCAGCCTGCTCGCACTGATCACTGGCAGCGCGAATGTGGGCATACACTACGAGCCGAAATCCGAATAAATTCGTTCGGGAATTTCTATTCGACTGCTCGATAAGTCGTTCTTTTACCTGGCAGTGGCAGGGGAGGAGGAGGGTGGGCTTAGGGCCTTGGATCCTTGAGCCCAAGCAACTCCCCTGAAGGCGGTGGGTTTCCTGAATGAGCCCCATCTTATCTTGTTTTTCGTCTTGGGCAGCCCGATGTTGAAGCTGTCTTTGCACGAGGCAAGCGATCACACATGCGACGGAGGTTACACCTCTGCAAATGCATAGACTGATCCGGACAAGATCCGTTGGACGGGCCTTGCATGGATACCCAATAAATCTGACTCAGTTATGAGAATCGTTTATTTCTAATCAAGGAGTCCTTTATGAAATTGTGCTTAACCAGGCTGCTTTCAGTGATGTTTATGCTTTCGCTGATAAGCGCTTTCGCCTTCGCACAGGGCGGCGGCAACACTTCTTCCATCTCGGGAGTGGTCGTCGATCAGTCCGGGGGCGTCATCCCGGGTGCGGACATTGCGGTAAAGAACAACGCCACCGGCGGCGAGTTCAAGACTGTCTCAGCCGACAATGGGACTTTCTCCATTCCGGCCCTGAGCCCTGGGATCTACACCGCTACGGTTACCGTTCCGAACTTCAAGGTCGCGGTATATAAGGACATCCGGCTCGAAGCCGGCGTTCCGGCCACGATCCGTGTCAGCCTCCAGGTCGGAGGCGGAAACGAGACGGTCGTTGTCGAGGCAGGCGCCGAAATGGTGCAGTCGCAGACAGCCAATATCGCGACGACCATGAACGTCAGCCAGATCATCAACCTGCCGACCGGGAACCGCAGTGCTCTCGAGGCCGTATTGCTGAGTGTGCCGGGCATCAGTATCTCTGGCACCGACACCCGTAATGGTGCCGTCGCCATGGGATTGGATGAGAGCATGGTAAACATCACGATCGACGGCATCAGCTCGATGGACAACTATATGAAGACGACCGACGGCTTTTTCAGCCGCGTGCGTCCGGGCGTCGATGCCATGGAGCAGGTCACGGTTTCCACGGCAACACCCGGAGCGGAAAGCGCCGGCACGGGAGCGGTCCAGATCAAATTCGTTACCCGCTCCGGCAACAACCAGTACCGGGGCAGCCTCTACGAGTATCTGCGCAACCCGTTTTTCGATGCCAACTCATGGTTCAACAACCGCAACATCACGGCGCCCGAGGGTGAAGACTGGCGGACCTGGAAGTCGCCTCCCGCCCAGACCAAGCAGAATCAGTTCGGCTTCCGCGTCGGCGGCCCGATCTCACTGCCGAAAAAGCTCTTCGGCCCGCTGGGCTTCGACGGCACTGACAAAATGTTCTTCTTCTTCAATTACGAGGAATTGCGCCAGCCCCTCTCGGTCACTTCCAGCAGCA
>CAYGWQ010000383.1:0-4543 GCA_964353465.1 uncultured Acidobacteriota bacterium
GAGCATGGAGGTTCGTGAGAATTACTGATCAGATTCCTTATCTTAGTGCCATTCGTGACTGTCCCCGTGGCAGGATGCTCGAGCGCGCGGGCTACCTGGCCTTGAGAATATTCAGCGGGATCATTCCCCGCTTTCCGGAGGGGGCGTCCAACGAAATGAAGATCTCGGTCGAAGCCTGCAAGTCCAGCGGGCCGGCGTAGCTGCTGTTGCCGGCCTGAAGGCGGAGCAGGTAGCTGTCGCGCGGCAGCCCCCGGATTTCAAACCGCCCGTCCGTTGTGGTCAGGGGGCAGGACTTTGAGTATCGGCTGCTCGCGGAGAGAAAGGTCAGGGCGAATCTCTCGACCGCGGCGCCGCGCTCGTCGCTGACGGTGCCGCGCAACGTAAGCCCGGGGTCGAGCACCAGGGTCTGCAACTGGCCGGACGGCCTCACACGCACGGCGAGATCCAGGAAATCGCGATGAGAAACCGTCAGCAGATACTGCGTGTCCCGCAGGCCAGAAATCAGAAATCGCCCCTCAGGATCCGTGGCTATGACTTGCGGAGGCCCCGATCGCGGCCCGTCCTCGGTCGCATAAACCACCAGCGCCTGAAGAACCGGATCGCCCTTCTGGCTTACCACTATGCCCCGGATTTGCAGTCCGGCCTCCAGCGAAAAATCAAGCCGGGCCTCTTTGCCGCTGTAGATCGCCGCTGCACCCTGATGGGAGCGCGATTCGGCGAAACCGTCGGCAGAGCACCTGACGACGTAGTAGCCTTCGCGCATCCTGGCGAAGCGGTACATTCCTTGCCGGTCGCTCTGGGTGCGGGACAATGGCCTGCCATCGGCGGCGTCGAATAGCGCGATCCTGGCGCCGGCCACCGGCCGCCGCGCCGAGTCGGTGACGGTGCCCGCAAGGGCTCCGGAGGCGCGCGCCGGTCTCATCCGGACCATGACCTCGCCCTGGGCCGGAATCGTGACCGTGACCATCCCCATCGTGTCATATGCCGGATGATATGCCTCGACCCAGTAGCGTCCATCGCGCGGGACATCCATGAAGACGAAAGCGCCCTGCGCGTCCGCCGGCGCCGAAAGGCCGCTGGGGGAGCGATCGTTCTCACGCCGCAGGGTCACCAGGGCTTCCGGTATCCCCGCCGACTGCTGGTCGACCACACGGCCGCGCAACGCCATTGTCGGCGTGAGGAGGATTTGCATTTCGTAGGACGGCCGGGTGATCGAGAGGGAATCGTCCGAATAGGGCCTGAATCCTTCGGCCTCCACCTTCACCCCGTAGCGGAATCCCGGCGGTGCCTCGACCTGGAAGGTACCGTTGGCGCCGGTGGTTTTTTCTACGATGGCCGAAGGGGCCGCGTAGGCATAGACGCGCACCTTCGCGCCCTCGATGCCCGCCCGGTTGGCCGCATTGAGCACGACTCCCTTGAAGCCAATCGCCGAAGCCTGCTCGCTCGATCCCGTATTCGTGAAGGGGGCCGGTTGCCCCGGGGCATTGAGCAGCGCCTGAGTGCCGGCAATTTTTTCGGACCCGTCACGCTGGGGAATTGGAACGGAGGAAGCCGCAGGCTGCGCTGTACTGAGCTGTGCCGGCGTTTCGCCGGTTTTCAGGAACATGCGGTAGCCCACGACAAACAGCAAGGCCGCAGCCAGAAGCAATAGGATCAGCAGCAGGAACCTGCGGTTTGGTTTGTGTTCGTGGTCCAAAGTCGGCACAGTCTCAAGTCTCCGCGGTCAGGTTCCACCTCATCCCCCTGGTCGCTGCCGCGAGCGCAGGGAGCTAATCCGTTTCTGTCGCGAAACTCCCTCTTGTGACCGAATGGTCCTTCAATCAGACCAATCACGTGCGGGCGGGCTTTAGCCCGTGCCCGGTATGCGTGAATGAGAGATCGTTGCCTCTAGCCTCACATCGCCTTAATAACAAATGAATTACGCTCATGAAACCGACCACTTAGCGCTTAAGGGCTAAAGCCCGCCCCCACATATGACTTCCATCCGGCCGGTGCTGCCGATCAGACAATGAGTTTTGCGACAGCAACTGTTTAGCCCGGGACTCCAATACCTTGAATGATAAGCCTTCGAGGTGTCAAGTATCGAGTGCGCGCTCAACGTACCATCTGCGGCGGAATGGCCGAAAGCGCCGTGCCGTCGTGGGTTCCGTAGAGCGCGAAACATGCGATCGCCTGGTCCGCAAATACCCTGACATAGCCGGAAATCAGATCCTGTCCCGTCAACTCAGGGAGTAGCGACGTCAGCACAAAGGCTCTTGAGGATTGCGGCTCCAGAGTGACGGTGGGATTGGCAAGTCGCTGCCCGCCGCTGCCATAAACCGCCACCGTAACGTGCGCTTCCGTGTTACCGGGATTCATGAGGGCGATTCCCGTGTAGTACGTCCCGTTGGAAGCCAACTGGCTGAAAACCACCTCGTTTTGAAGAGCGGAGACCAGCGGCAGGGCCGAGGCGCAACTCTGCCGTTGGCGATCGCCAAAAACAACGCTCCCTGCCAGCCTGACGCCGCTGCTGGTGATCTTGACAAAACCCTCGCGCAAACCCGAATCCGGATTTGCGAAGAAGTCCTGTGCTTCAATATATATCTTTCCCCGTGCCGCAATCGCCTCATTGCGCTTGACGGTATTCCCGTTTCTCTCGGTGAATTCGAAGGTCACCTGGCTGGCCTGCGAGTCCAGATTGACTACAGAGAGGGTCGATCGCCACGGCCCCCCCACGGCATATTGCGGGGAGTACAGCGTTGCCGCCCCGCTCCCGGTGTCCTGGCCCGCCAATACCTGGATGTATCTTCCTGCGCTCCCCCAAAGCAGCAACGGAACAACCAAATGATCCGCAGTTGCGCGCACATACCGAGTGGTTCCCATGCTGCCCGGGAACAGACCTCCGAGAGATTCGGCCAGCACGCCGTTCCCCGGGATGGTTCGAAGCGCCGGTGTGCCCTGGGATCTACCGGCGGAGTCGAACAGCTCAAACCTGATCTGAGCTGCACTCACGTCCGGATTTGCCACGCGGATTTCGGTGAACTCTTCGCTACCTCCGACTTCGGGCAGAACGAACGCCCCGGTGCCGGCATAGGAAGCAGTGGTACCGTCGAGAACAGAAAGTGCTTCATCGAAGAGAAGAAAAAACGCGCTTGTCCTCGGGGATGTGCTTTCCATGCGCAGCCAGCCCCCCTGATTTGCCGCGGCAAATCCTTCGCCGAAAATTTGATAATCCATCCTGGGCAGCTGGGCACCCGCCGCCAGCGGCAGCGACATGGGGTTCTGGAGACCCTCGCCGTGGATCAGAGAACCGCCGGCATCGAAGGCCGCATACGTCAGGTCCGCGCCGGCCGGTTCGAGGTTGGCCACGGCGATCCCGGTAATCATCCCCCCTCCGGAGTGCGCCGCATGATGCTCCCGGGCCACAAGGGCTGGAAAACCCGCAACTGACGCGCTCCTGCCATCCCGCAGAAACCATATCCTGGCCGTACTGTCGCTCTTGAGAAACTCCAGCAGCATCCGTGCGACTTTCTCGCGCGCTCCTCCGGCAGCGGGGTGCGTGCCATCGCTGGGGTTAAAGTCGGAACAACGATAGGTCAAACCGTCACCACGGGGCGTCATGCCATCCGCCCAGAGATAAGGGCCCCAGGCGAGCCACGGCGCTATGACCGGGCCGGCATCGGGATTGCAATTGAGATCCGCAATCCCGTTGATTTGATCTTCGATCAGCCATTTGACCGCAAATCCGGATTGGTAGGCGAACGGCTCAGGATTGAGAGTGGTCGAGGCATAACCTGCATAGATGCGGCTCGAACAATAGGTGAGACCGATGTTGGGGAAGCGGATCTTCAATATGCGGGCAATCGCGGCCAGCTCGTTCTTGAGCGTGAGCGCGTCGTTCGGGAAAGCAGCCGTGGGACCGGCGTCGGCCTCCTTGATCCACGCGATCTGTACCTGCGCCGGAACCACGCTTGCGGCGCTCAGCCGCGCATCGACCGTGTTCCAGAATCTCTGTCCGTTTCCATTGGGATTCGCGAGGTCAGAAATGATGCTTGCGGTCATGCCTCCCTGGGCGCCGTCCACAATCACCAGACGGGGATTCTTTGCCAGATCGGCATCCGCCATCGGTTTGAAAGTGGAAAACTCCTGGGTCGTATTGGACATGCCGATGGACAGAAAAACAATCTTGCCGCCGCTGTCATCCGGGATGCCGCGGGAATCGAGAGGGCGGATCATGCGCGCAGCCGCGATGCCGGCTTCCTCATGCGCTGCAGGCCGGGCGTTGCTCCCGCCCGGGTACAGACCGCCGGGACTCGCCTTGTAGATGCCGGCACCCAACTCCGTGAGCGGCAGCAGACCGACCGAAGTCCCGGCACAATTCTGAGGCGCAGCCCGCACGGGGAACAGGAGCAGCCCCAGGGCAAGCCCCGCTGCCGCGCTTGCGGATGCGTGCGAGTTTTCCCGGGTTTTCATTGCATGGATCCTCTGGATTCCTTCAGCAATATCGCAGGCCCCGTCCGGCGAGACTGTCTCAAAACTCGCTCGCGGCAGTTCCACCGCAACG
>CAYGWQ010000384.1:0-4531 GCA_964353465.1 uncultured Acidobacteriota bacterium
AGACACCCCCGACAGTGGAGGGAGTCAACGGCGAACCAGCACCACCGCCACCACCGCCACCACCGCCGCCACCGCCACCTCCGCCACCACCGCCGCCGCCGGGTGGGGGGGGGAAGGGGAAAGTGTCATCGCGGCGTTTGTTATACCTCTCGGGTGCTGGTAGGGGTTGAAGGAACTCGTCGCGACCGCTTCGAGATGCCTGGAACTGCCTGCTCTGGTAATCCTCCGTCTCGTAGGCCAAATCCAATGACCGCTTGCGAACAAGCGCCGCAGCAAACAGATGATCAACCTCCGTCTTGCAGATGTTCCCCATGAAGGCGTTGAACCTCTCGGGAGCTGCCTTCCGCGCGGCAAACTCAAGCTCCATGGCCAAGACAAGCTCTGGTCCTCCGCTGCCCATCACTTTAGCTGCCCATTTACGATCTTGTCCCAGAAAGGCCTCCACCGCAGCCTGCCCGCCTTTGATGTTTTGTTCTTTGTTGGGATCTTCCCAAGCACCGGCCCCTGTGGGCCACATGCCATCAGTGTTTATGAAGCTGTAGGCCCTCTCGATCTGCTTCGTCCGCAGATTATAGGCGACAGCAAAGCTGTGTGACAAAAATGTGTCGTTGATATCACTCGTCCCGAACGAGTTGTTTACTTTGTAGATGACGTATTCACCAAAGGGATCAGGTTGATATGGTTTTCTTGACTCCGCACCGTTCAGATCCACGAGATTAACAGGATCGTCGCCGCAGTAGGCGTGGAGAGACCAAGCTTCCGCAGCCGCCGAAGGAATGCGCTTTTGCGGATCTGGTTGCAGGAATCGGGCCAGCTGGGGCACATATGTGCGCGCCAAAGTTTGGAAGCCGCCAGTTTTCGCGTCGTGAATCAACCCGGCAAAACCTGGGTATATAGTGTCAGGCTGGCCCGCACCCTCCAGCACGCCGAAGGGATCGTACTGGAACTGTCGCTGAGGACCGCCTTTGGCATCCGTCACCAACCGCACCGAACCCAGGTGGTCATGGAGCAACCACTCGACTTCACCGCCGCGCACAATGGCCAGTGGGGTGTCGGCGTCCCAGATGACCAGCGTGCGCTTGCCGTCGCGCTCCTCCATAACCAGCGGCTGCCAGAACGATGAAAGCGGGTCTGGGGTGAAGCGGGTCTCGCCCGAGGCAGTCTTGCGGGCAATGAGGCGGCCAAAGCCATCGTAGCGGTACTGCACGGCCTCGCCGCCGATCTGCGCCTCGGCGAGGCGTCCGTCGGGATGGTATCGGAACTGGCGGGCGACACCGTCCAGCGTGACATCGGTCAGGTTGCCGCTCGCATCGTAGGCGCACGGGTTGCCATCCACGCTGGTCAGACGCCCGGCCCAGTCGTACGCATAGGTTTGGTCGGGGCTATCGGTGGCCATGGCCTTGATCCGGTTGCCAACGAGATCGTAGGCGTAGCCATTAACCTGTCCGCCGGGGCCGGTGGCGCTGACGAGCCGCCCCATGGTGTCATAAGCGTAGCGCCGTACGAATTCCCCTTGCCCGGAGCGTTCGCGAATAGCAGTGATCCGCCCGTCCGGCCCATGCTCGTAAGCATATTGGGCAAGCACCGCGTATTTCTTGTCATCTGGATTCTTGAAAAATCCGTGGGTAATCTCCTCCAGTTCCCCGTTGGCTTGCCGCTTCCAGAAGGTCTTCACGCCGTTCGGCAAAGAGCGGATCACCACCCCTTGACCCGCCTGGTACTCATAACGGACCCGGCCGGCTGGCGTGTCGAGAGAGGATACTTGTCCCAGGAAATCATAGGTCCATGCAATACGATAGAAATCCCCGACCCGGAGCTCGGCGATTCGGCCGGCAGCGTCGTAACCGTAGCGAATAGCAGGTGCGCCCTTGCGCTCGACAGCTGCCAACCGCCTGCGGTTGTCATAACGATAGACCACCTCGCCCTCACCGTCGCTCATGGCTGCGAGCTGCCCATCATCGTTGAAACGCCAGGTGACGGGCGCGCCCTCGGGTGGGGTTCCGGTAACACTCCGCACCAGCCCGTTGGAAGCAGGCGTGTAGCTGTAATGAGTGATCCGCCCGGCCGGATCGACACCGCGCAAGATCCTGCCCTGGCCGTCGTACTCGACCCGCCATGCTAGCATCTGCCCGGTCGCGGATGGAACTGGGGATATCGTTGCGAAAACCGCCAAGAGGATGGCGAGACGCAAAGTGTATGTTCTCATCATCTCAACCTCCCAGTGTGAGTTCAGCGCCTTCAAACCATGGGATGCTCACTTCGGAAATCAATCAAATGGGCCACTAACGGGTCCCGGCCGCCAAGTAGGTCACGGCCGGCGGCCGGGACAAGTGTATTGTAAGCCCACACCGCAACCGCCGGTCGGTGCATCCTTCAATCCTCGATAGAGGAGTGCCGGGTCCACATCCGTCGATTACCTGCGAAACTGATTGCCGAGATCCATCCCGAGGGCGTAACTGAGCTTTTCCTTCGGGCTCTTGAGCGCCGGCACATCCTGCGCAGCGACGGAGCCGGTCAGAAAGCCCGCAATGAGAATCATGACCAAACGATTTGCCATTTCGTATCCTTCCTTGAGTTGAGAGCATTATCAGGACTACATCGCCTTCATGCAAATTATCCTGCAGCCATTGGAGAGCATTACGCACGTTCGCGCGGCAGTCAACGATATCAGCGCCGGGCATGCCCGCGCCCGCGGCGCTGCACGATTCGCCGTTTCCATCGGCGGCCTGATCCCGGCACCTCATCGAGCATGCGGTTTCTGCACCTGGGGAACAGTGTCCGTAAGCTCGTTGATGCGCACGGCTCGGCCGGAATCGATGCTCTTCCGCGCGGCAACCCCGATAAGTACCGACATGGCGCCATCGCGAACGTCCGCGGCTTGATGGAGCGGATCGGGCTTCGGGGGACCGAATATGTGCTCTCTCAAGAGCGGATCTCCTCCAAAGTGGTCCGCTTCGATGCGCGGGAGCCTCAGGAATTCTGCTTTTCCGAAATTATCGGTAATCTGGATTTCGTCATACTTCTCCATAGGCCACGGCTGGGTTTCGTGCATCCAGAAGTCCAGCCGCCCCCTGGTTCCATTGAATGCAATCCGGTATCCTTCGTAGGGAGAGTACGACGTGAGCGAATAACTGACCTGTACTTTATTAGCATATCGAATCTGCACGGCCATCTTGTCGAAGATGTCGATATCCTCTCTCCACACGCAACCGTCGCGGGTGTAGCCATCGTACTTCTCATTGGCTGCATAGAGTTCCATCAGCCGCGCATCCCGGGTCATGTCAAAGTAGAACTGGCACTTTTGTTTGAAGGGGCAGGGCCGGCAGTGCGTGTGGCGGAACTCGTGGTTCCTGCCGTAGAATTCCAATGCGCCGAAGGCGTGCACTTCTTCCGGATCGGAATCAATCCACCAGTTCAGCAGGTCGAAATGATGAGACGCCTTATGGTTGAGCAGCGTGCCTGAATTCACTCTGAGACGGTGCCACCGTCTAAAATAGTCGGCCCCGTGGTGAACATCGAGATACCAATGGAAATCAACGGAAGTAACCCGGCCGATGCGCCCCTGCATGATCCACTCCATGATCTTGGCGCGGGTCGGAGTGTACCGGTAGTTATGGGCGACGATGACCTTGTTCTTGGATTTTTTCTCCGCGTCGAGAATCAGTTTCAGTTTGTTTTCGTCGGTCGTCATCGGCTTCTCCGTGATGACGTCGCATCCCATCTCGAGCGCCTTGGTGATGAAGGTGTGGTGTGTGCCGTCCACCGTTGTGACGATCACGATCTCGGGCTTTGTTTTCGAGATCATCTCTTCAAAGTCTGTAAACGCCGGGCATGAAACGCCCATCAGTTTTTTAGCGGACTCCATGCGTCCGGGATTGATGTCACACAAACCGACAAATGCGACTCTTTCCGGATAGGCATCCAGGATGTTCTTTCCCCACATGCTGGTTCCCCGATGCCCGGTTCCAACCATTGCCAATCGTTTTTTTTGCGCGCCCGATGATGTAATGGACATCGCTGGCAGTTGGCCCAGGAGCAAGGTCCCTGCGGCCGCTCCTGTGGTCGAAGCTACGAATGCACGACGCGTTATGCTGTTCTGACTATCCATGGGTAATCCTCCAGACGTACGCCATTTCACGATGACCGGCGGGAGCATCTGCGATCACCGCCAGGACCGGTTCCCTGACCGGGAGATTCCAGCACAGGATATCATGGAGGCGCGGGTGGCGGCTACGCGCTATCCGAATTCAAAAGGGGTATGGTCGACAATTTTTGGACATCGATCCGGGGTTGCCCGGCGCTTGTCATTTATCTCCCCAAGCCGGGCGCCGATCCGGCGCCGCTGTGATTGGGTGGATGACTTGATCCGATTCATGCGGTAGCATCTTATTTTGCAGGACCGCGTGGCGGTCTTCGCCGCCAGGTACAGCAAAGATGCAAAAGCGAGGCGCCGAAGGATATGGGTACGGATACCAGTATTACATGACTATCGGCTAATTATAAATATGTTGTAACTGGAAGCGACTAAGGG
>CAYGWQ010000385.1:0-4519 GCA_964353465.1 uncultured Acidobacteriota bacterium
TGCAGCATGATCCCCCACGCCCGAAGGATGAACAGAGCCCTCTCCCAGTAGTCGGGCCAAACAGGTGCCCGACTGCAGCCATGTAAACGACATTCGGGTCTTTGGGGTGAACGACGATCCGGCCTATGCTCTGGGTTTCTTTCAGACCCACATATTCGAATTTCTTGCCGCCGTCGATCGACTTGTAGACGCCCGCTCCGAAGGATGAGCTCTGGCGGTTGTTCGGTTCCCCGGTACCGACGTAGATCACATCCGGATTGGACTGGCTGATCCCGATGTCGCCGATCGAGCATACGCGGTACGTGTCGAACATCGAGGTCCAGGTCGTGCCGTTGTTGGTGGTTTTCCAGAGCCCTCCGGTAGCATATCCCATGTAGATGATCGACGGGTTGCTCTCCACGATCTCGATATCATCGACGCGGCCGCTCATCACCGCGGGGCCGATGGAACGCCAGCGGAAGGGCTTAAGCAGCGGATCCTCGGACTGATTGATCAGCGGCACATCCGGAGGCGCGGCGGGCGGGCCCTGGGCGATCATGCCCGGGACGGCGACGGCCAGTGCAAGCCCAAATAGGGCCAGGAGGCGAGAAACCAGGGTCTTTGACATATCAGCTCCTTCGAGCAGGCCGCTCTGCCGGCCCGCGGATAGAGTACCCATTGCATGTGTGCGCAGAGGGACCAATTCCCTTCATGGATATTGTTTTGAAAATACGCAAAGGCAGCCGGTAATTCAATCGAATTATTGGGGTGCCATCCAGCGGCCTGAAAAAGAGTGTATAATCTGACCTAAACGAATCTGAAAATGGACCGGAATCCCACACGTGACCGCAAGGGGATGAAACATGAAAACAATAATCCTCGCTCTCTTCATGGCAGCTATCAGCAGAGCACCTGGTTGGGGACAACAGACCTATCTTTACGATGACCGCCCCAAGATCACGGTCGGCGGGGAAGCAGTCGTATACGTCAAGCCCGACAAGATCATCATCTCTTTTGGCATAGAGACGTCCGACCCGGATATCAGCGTTGCCAAACAGAAGAACAATGACATCATTAAAAAAGCAGTGGCCGCCCTACGGGATTGCGGCGTGCCCGATAAGGATATTCAAACCGACTATTTATCCCTCCAGCCGAGATTCCGGAGTGATCTTGCCAAGGAGGTCTTCCTCGGTTACTTTGTCAGAAACACCTTCATTGTAACCCTGAATGAAGCAACGAAGATGGAAGATGTGGTCACCAGGGTGCTGCAGACTGGAGTGAACTACATTCATAACGTCGACTTTCAGACCGCCGAATTCAAGAAATTTCGCGAGCAGGCGCGAGAGCTGGCGCTAAGGGCTGCCCGGGAGAAGGCAGACAGGATGGCATCCGTCCTGGGACAGTCCGTCGGCTCCCCTTTGCAGATCAACGAGATCAACAGCGGCTCGCCTTTGGTTTATTACTCGAGCTGGGGAGGCTGGGGATCCGCTCGAAGTTCGCCTATGACCCAGAATGTCATTCAGGATGTGCGCGGCGGTTCCGGCGAAGTCCTGGACACGATCCTCTGGGGAAAATTGCCATCCGTGCAAATGTCAGTGTGACCTTCGAACTGAAGAAATGATCATCCAACGCGGCTGGGGAACAACCCTCAGATCGATGTTCGATGGCCTCGTCTACGGCCTGCTGACGGCAGGGGTATTCGGCTGGCTCTGGCCTCAATTATGAAGTGGACTTTCTGGAATCCGAGCAACTCGCTGTGGCTGGCTCTCCTTTGCCTCACCCCTGCTCAGGATCCGACCGGGCAGGCACGGATAAAGCCTGACGTGATCGTCGCCGCTGACGGCACCGGTCAATATAAGACCGTGCAGGAGGCGATAAGCGGCGCGCCGCAAACCACCAGTGCGGCAAGCCATTGGGTGATTCTCGTCAAACCGGGGATTTACAGGGAATTGATCTACGTCCAGCGGGAAAAGCGATTTGTCCACTTGGTCGGTGAGGACCCAGCAAAAACCATCATTACCTATGACCTGAATGCCAACCTCAGCGGCCGGGACGGCAATCCGATCGGAACGTTCCGAACTCCCACCACGGTTATCGATGCAGACGATTTCACGGCAGAGAACATCACCTTCGAAAACTCCGCCGGTCCCGTCGGCCAGGCGTTGGCCATTCGCGTGGATGGTGATCGCGTGGCGTTCCGCAATTGCCGGTTCCTCGGCTGGCAGGACACGATCCTGATAAATCGCGGCCGGCACTACTTTGAGAAATGCTACATCGCAGGACATGTGGACTTCATCTTCGGCGGAGCGACCGCCTGGTTTGAAAAATGCCGCCTTCACTGCCTCCGTGACGGGTATATCACGGCCGCCTCGACGCCGGACCATCAGCCGTTTGGTTTTGTGTTTTCTGAATGTGCGGTCACCGGCGAATCCCCAGAAGTGAAAACGTATCTGGGCCGGCCGTGGCGGCCATATGCGAGCGTGATATTCCTGAACACGGAGATGTCATCGACGGTTCGCCCCGCCGGCTGGCATAACTGGAGCCAGCCGGAGCGCGAGAAGACGGCTCGCTACGCCGAGTTTCACAGCACCGGACCGGGCGCAAGTCCTGAAGCCCGCGTTCCTTGGGCGCGCCGGCTGACCGAGGCCGAAGCGCGATCCATTACTGCGGGAAAAGTGCTCGGCGGCACAGATGGGTGGAATCCGCAAAAGGCGCCTCCAGGCCTCAGAGCGCATGTTGAACCGGCGCGGAGAGGCGCCAAGTAATCATCCAGCTTAGCGGACAAAAAACGGCAACACCGTAAGGAACGGCCGCGCCCCTTGCCGGGAGGGGGATTTGTCCGCTAACGACTATACGGCCGGAACTTACCACTGCGGGAATATTGCCTTTGAATGGTATATTTTGATAATATACACATATGATCGCACTGGATCGGGTTGAAGGCTTCGACTGGGACGAAGGGAACGCTCGAAAGAGCGCTAAGAAGCATCATGTTTCTCAAGCGGAAGCGGAAGCCATGTTCTTTTGTGATCCGCTGGTCGTTGTTCCGGATCCGCGGCACAGCCAAGCGGAGCCCCGTTTTCATGCGCTCGGAAAAACAGCCGACGGTCGCATGCTGCACGTAGTGTTCACGCTTCGCCGACAGGAAACGCTGATCCGCGTAATCTCCGCCCGCGACATGCATAGAAAGGAACGAATGATTTATGCCAAAGAAACGAAAGCCCATTCCTAAGTTTTCCTCGGAGGCGGAAGAGCGTGCGTTCTGGGAATCAGGCGATTCCAGCGATTTTGTTGATTGGAGCCAGGCAAAGCGCGTTCGGCTTCCCCTGCTCAAACCCTCCACACAAGCCATATCGCTTCGGCTTCCAGTGAGTCTTCTCGAGCGCATCAGAATTGAAGCGAACAAGCGCGATGTGCCCTACCAATCCCTCATCAAGACTTGGCTGAGTGAAAAGGTGGGATAGCGGAGCTCTGTTTGCCGCTGGACGATCGTTAGGGGGCAAAGCTCAGACGGTTCCACTGGACCTATCGGCTGCCTGCATCGCACATCCATTGGCTACCTTGGTTATATGTACGAGAACCCCACTACACGCCCGGCATGCATGAACCGCAGTCTCTGCTTCGGGGGTTACTTCTTGGAATCACATCGGTTATTTCACTTCTACGGGTAGCGCGTTAGGTCCATGTGAATCGAAACGGCTCCGCGCCAAGAAAAAGGGAACAAACTGCCTGTGGGAAGAGTATAGATTCTTTAATATGACCATCGCGCGGACCGACGAACCGACTCCTCAGAAGCCGCTCCGGCTGTGGCCCGGCGTGGTCGCCGTGGTGCTGCAGTGGCTGGTTAGGTTTGGCGTACCCATCGTCGTGCCGGGGGCCATCGCCTTCGGGGTGTTTGGCGGACTCTTGGGCGGGTTGGCTATCGTCGTGTGGTGGGCGTTCCTCAGCCGGGCGCCTCGGTCCGAGCGCTGGGGCGCCGTGGTCCTAATGATAGTCGCGCTGGTCGCGACATCGCGCATCATCCACAAGTCGATTGCGACGGGGATGATGGGGCTGATGTTCGTCATCTACGCCATCCCGGTCCTGAGCCTCGCCTTCGTCGTCTGGGCGATGGCCAGCCGTCGCCTCTCTGACGGACCTCGGCGCGCGTCGATGGTCGCCACCATCCTGCTCGCGTGCGGAGGGTGGACGCTCCTGCGGACCGATGGCATTACCGGCAACGCCTCTGCGCAGTTCGCCTGGCGTTGGGCTAAGACTCCCGAGGAACGGCTCTTGGCCCAAGCCGTCAACGAGCCGGCGGCGCGCCCGGCGATTACGACAGCGGACGCTCCGGCAGCGCAGCGGGCGGCACTTCCGGCGACGATCCCGGCGACTACGGCAGCAGCGAAGACAGAGGCAGGCGCCGACTGGCCCGGTTTTCGCGGACCCCATCGCGACGGCATCATCCCCGGCGTGCGGATCGAGACCGACTGGTCTGCGTCACCGCCGGTCGAGCTATGGCGCCGGCCGATCGGACCGGGCTGGTCGTCCTTCGCGGTCC
>CAYGWQ010000386.1:0-4518 GCA_964353465.1 uncultured Acidobacteriota bacterium
CGCACAATTGCTTAGCTCGATTCGTCTGGTCCAGGACCACGTCGAGGTCCAGGTGGAGGTCCAAGTATTGGAACTTATCTTAGCGCTTAAGGGCTTCAGCCCGTGCCCTGAAGACAACAACCACAATACGGTCGATTTCGTGAGCGCAATTCATTTGTTTTCAAGGTAATGTTTGGATAAAAGCACCGATCCCCCATCCAGGTATGCCGGGCACGGGCTAAAGCCCGCCCGCACATGATTGGTCTGGGTGACGGAAGATCCGGTCTCAAAAGGGAGTTGCGCGGCAGAAACCAGCTAAGGCGATCGCCGGATCGCTGGCTCCAGAGGCGGGGCCGGCTCGAGGAAGAGGCCGAATTCCGCGATGGCAGGGCAGACTGGCGAGCGGGTGATGCGGAGGCGTACCTTGGTAGTGGTTATCGGTTTGCCCCTCACCAGACGGCATGCGCCGATCGCGGTGCCTTTGGCAAACTCCACCCAGGCATCGTTCTGCCAGGCATCCAGAGCCCAATCGTCCACCCGCTGGCCCAGGCGAATCGCTTCGCGCAGGCGGACAATGTTGAAGGTGACAGGCCGCCCAAGCTCCAGCACCACCTCGGGAGTGGGAACGCCATCATCGGTTGCCCAGTAGGTTTCACGGTCATTGTCGAGGAGCCTGGAGGCACCGAACGCGCGGGTATCATCGCCACGCACATTACTCGGAACAGCCTTCGCCTGCCTGGCAAGATCGACGCCGAAAGTTGCCCGGAGCAACTTGCCGAAGCCCTCCAGAGACCTGGCGTCATTTTCATGGATGCGGCCACGTTGGTCGGGCGGGACGTTCAAATTCATGGTCGCCCCGCGACCGACGCTGATGAAGTAATGATGGAACAAGTCTTCCGGCGTGCGCACTTTTGCGTCTTCGCCGGGATGATAAAACCAGCCGGGGCGGATGGAGAAATCGACTTCGGCAGGCAGCCAGGACTTGCCGTCGCGATGGCCGTTGATCCCCTCCTTGTAGACCGTGAATCCCGGCACCGGAACCGTACCGTCGGGGGCGCGGGGTGTGTATGTGGCCCAGCAGGGATCGCCCGCGATGCCGCTTTCGTTGCCGACCCAGCGGCTGTCCGGACCCACATCGCTGAAAATACTGGCGCCGGGCTGAAGTTTCCGGACGAGCGCCCAGGTGTTGGGCCAGTCATAGTAGGTCGTGCGGTCAATGTTGCGCCGCTCGCGTGCGCCGCCGTAATAGCCGTCGCCCCCGTTAGCGCCGTCCAGCCACACGGTGAATATGGGCCCGTAGTTGGTCAGCAATTCGCGGAGCTGGTCGCGGTAATAGGTAATATATTCGGGCCTGCCGTAGTCTTTGTGGTTGCGGTCCCAGGGCGAGAGGTACACGCCGAATTTCAGCCCGTGCCGCCGGCAGGCGTCGGCAATCTCCTTCACGACATCGCCTTTGCCGCCACGCCATGGGCTGTTCTTTACGGAGTGCTCGGTGAATTTGGACGGCCACAGGCAAAAGCCGTCGTGGTGCTTGCAGGTGAGGATGATGCCGCCGAGGCCGCCGGCTTTGAACGCGCCTGCCATCTGATCAGCATCGAAATCGGATGGATTGAACACACTCTCCTTCTCATCGCCGTAACCCCACTCCTTGTCGGTGAAGGTGTTCACAGTGAAGTGCATGAAGGCGTAAAGCTCCACCTCCTGCAGCTTGACCTGCCGCTCGGCAGGCAAGGAGCCATATGGTTTCGGGGGGGGAACCGCGGGGCCGGGCAACGAACCCATCGCCGCGGCGAAGGCAAAGAGAGCAAGCAGCTGTTTCATCGTCGTGCTCCTACAGGCTGTTATGCGGAGATATGATCCCCTGTTTTTTATAGATGCGCCCTGTGTGGGATCCCCCAGGTGTCGCGGATAATCTCGATCTTTCCATATTTGAAGTCTGCCCCGCCAACCGGACGCACCGACGCCGTGAACAGAACCGCAATGACAGAAAGAATACAGCAGCCGCATCGTCTGGCCGCCCGCTTCGGCGTGGATTTCCGTTTCTGAAGAACTGTCATCCCTTCGTCTCCTGTCCAGGCCAGGCTCTTGCACCGCGGTGGCGCTCTTGAATGACCTCGATCCCCGGGCGACATTATATATACATCTCGTTCTAATACCGCTGAAAGCTTCATGGAGAAAAACAGATGTACAGTAGGCGCCGGATGCCGAGTGGGCGCCGGATGCCAGACGGCGCTCTTGCTCCCTAATCGCAGCATCCCAGACCCCGTCCGGCGGCCGGGGCCTACCATCTGCCTAATATTGCGCGCAGTGTTCCATATCATTACAATGCAACAATCGTCGGGAATCCATCGCAGCGACAGACAACCTGGGAGGGAGCATCCAATGTTTGCAGCCTGCAATCTCTTTGGCACAAGCGGCAGATCTTCGGATTCTGCCGAAACGAAGGGTATCATCGCCGTTCTTAGGGTCATCCGGCGCCCCTCATCACGAGCCATGCCGTCATGCCGCCCTATCATTTTCCCCTTAATCCTTGGAGTGCTCGCAGTCTTCGGCTTCAGCTCCAGCTCCCCGTCCCAGGGGCGTGGGGGCTCGAATCCTGAACTCATTGCCCAGCGCGAGGCGACCGAGAAGGCGCTCCGATCGGTCGCGATCATCGAACGCAAGCTCATGGTGCCGATGCGCGACGGCAAACGCATGGCGACCGATGTCTACCGCCCGAAGGACACCTCCAGGAAATACCCTGCGATCTTCGTGCGCACGCCATACAACTTCAACTTCTGGGACGTGCGCAACGGAGCTTCGAGCGACATGACGGCCCAGCTGGACGCAGTGAGGCGCGGGTACGCCTACGTTTTAATGAATGAGCGCGGGCATTTTTTCTCCGAGGGCAACTACGACATCCTCGGTCCGCCGCGCACCGATGGTGACGACGCCATCTCGTGGATCGCCCGACAGCCCTGGTCCAACGGCAAGGTCGGCACCATCGGATGTTCCTCGACCGCCGAATGGCAGATGGGCGTCGCGGCCCTCGGCAATCCGGCGTATGCAGCGATGATCCCGCAGGGATTCGGCGCCGGCGTCGGGCGGGTCGGCCCCTATTTCGAACAGGGAAACTGGTACCGCGGCGGCGCTGTCCAGATGCTTTTCATCACGTGGCTGTACGGGCAGCAGAACCAGGTGCGGCCGATGTTTCCCCCAAACACGTCGCAGGAGGACCTGATCCGCGCTTCGAAATCGTTTGACCTCGCGCAGCAGCTGCCGCTCGTCGATTGGTCGCAGGCACTCCGTCACCTTCCCGTGATGGATATCATCAAAGCCGTGGACGGGCCGAGCGGAATCTTCGCCGACCCGATGCCCGTCGATACCGGCGGAGCGATGATCCGGCGCACGCCGAACGATCCGGCCTGGTATCGCGGCGGACTCTGGCACGACCATATGACGATCAACGTGCCGGGGCTCTGGCTCATGTCCTGGTACGACGTGTCGGTAGGCCCCAACCTGGCCGCGTACAACCACGTGCGCAAGACCGCAAAACCGGAAATCGCCAACCAGCAATATGCGGTGATCGCACCGACGCTCCACTGCGGCTACAAGCGCGCTACCGGGAATACGGTGGTCGGCGAGCGCAGCGTGGGGGACGCCCGGCTCGACTACGATGCAATGACCTATGGCTGGTTCGACCACTTCCTCAAGGGAGAGGACAATTATATCCTCAATACGCTGCCTAAAGTCCGCTACTTCACGATGGGAATCAACAAGTGGCAGACTTCCGACACGTGGCCACCGAAAGGTGCTCAGCCGATGACCTTTTTCCTGTCGAGCGGCGGCAAGGCAAACACGCTCGACGGCGACGGCGCATTGACGGATGCCCCTCCGGCCACGGATAGCCCGGACCGTTTCACCTACGATCCCATGAATCCGGCGCCTTCCTACGGCGGCAATGTCTGCTGCACCGGCAATGCCGTCGCCGGCGGCGCCTTCGATCAGCGAAGAAATGAGACGCGCCCCGACATCCTGGTCTACACGACCGAGCCCCTCAAGGAAGGAATCGAAGTGAGCGGGCCGATCGAGGTCACGCTCTATGTTTCGTCCGATGCGAAGGACACTGATTTCACAGTGAAGCTGCTCGACGTCTATCCCGACGGGCCGGCCTATAACCTGGACGAGACCATTCAGCGGCTTCGTTATCGTGACGGATATGACAAGCCGCTGATCTGGATGGAACCGGGAAAAGTGTATAAGGTATCGCTACAGCCCATGACTACGAGCAATCACTTTGAGGCCGGCCACCGGATCCGCATCGAGGTGTCCAGCAGCAACTTCCCGCGCTTCGACCGGAATCTGAACACCGGAGGCAATAACTACGATGAGGTGCAGGGCGTGGTGGCACACAATGCCGTGCACCACTCGCGGCAATACCCGTCTCAGGTCACCGCCACGGTCGTCAAACGCCGGCCCGCACCTTAGTTCGTTTAGGAAGAATCGAGAGGGACACGGCGATGCCGCGTCCCTCTCCCGAAGGATTGGCTAGAAGTTAAA
>CAYGWQ010000387.1:0-4490 GCA_964353465.1 uncultured Acidobacteriota bacterium
CTATCCGGGGGCTTGCGCCCCCGGCTACTATCTCTTGGCCCCTCCGGGGCTGCACTGCGAGAGCTCGAACGGCGTTTCGCGACAGAAACCAGGTATAGCAACGGCAATAAAACTGGCGCTGAGGATGGAGCGCTGAGCAATCAAGCCGGCTTGTGTCCACACAATTTGATTTACTCAGCACTCAGTACGGTTACTTCTCCACCAGGCCCACCGCCTTCAGCTGCTCCAGGTAGTTCAAAATGTCCTGCAAATCGGCTTTGGGTGCAGGCTGATCCCCGCGAGGCTGGCTCTGGGCATCGAGCATGTATTTGATGTCAAGGGCGCTGTGCTGGCCGTTGATCAGCAATTGCAGCTCGCTGGTGTTCAATGCTCCTTTGAGAGGATACTTCGCACGCGCGTCGGCAAGTGCTTTTGTACGGGGATCATCGGCCGGCTGGCCGGCTGCGCCCTGACCCCGACCGCCCGATGGGAGATATTCTTGCCATCCCTGATAACCTTTTTCCTTCACCTTAGCGGTCGTCTTCGGAACGACCTTAGCAGCCTGCTTTTCGAGGTCGGTCATCTGGAGGATTACGGGAGCCGTGTTGAGTTTGCGCGCCACCGCCCTCATATGAGTTTCGAGTGTGTTCAGATGAATCCTGCCGATCTCGTCGACGGATTTCTGCATTGCGGTCAGATAGTCACCGACAGCCTTCTTGTCCGCAGCCAGCTGATTGACAGTTGCGAGCGTGTCTTTTTCATTGATAACGGAGGCCATGAGATAGGCGCGGCCCGTCTTATAGGCTTCCGCCAGAGTTTCCGGAGCTTTCGCAAGGGCTTCCGCGGTCAGCCGGTTCAATTCTTCCAGGGCGCGCACCAGCTGATGGCCGATGCGTTGAGTGGCATTGCTCGTAATCTCACCGGCAATCTTGGTCGCCATGTTGTCATCCGCACTGGCGACGGTATAAGCCCCGGCAGCCGCGATGGCCACGACCCGTTTCATCTGCGTTGGGTCGGATTTATCCACGTGGTCGCCCGAGGTATGGTACCAGCGGTCCGGCCAGGCAATCATCATGATGCCCGGCACGCGCACACCCCAGTCGTTGAATACCTCGTGGTCGGACGCACCATAATGCGTCTCGATGCTGTAATAGAACGGCTCATCGGCTCCGGTCGGGGCAACAATGCGGCGCGGGACCAGCAAGGGGTTGCCGCGGTTTTGGAGTCGCTCCCGGTTGCCCTCGCCCACATAGCGATAGTAATTCTCCATCACATCATTGATGTAGTGAGGGTTTCCAAAAGTGGTGCGGATCATGCAGAAGAAAGACTGGTTTTTGCTCAACCATTCACCGACCATGTCGAGATTGATATTGCACAGGGTCTTCTCCATCAGTTCTTTGTGGGCTTTGACCCATGGGCCGGTGCCCGAGAACTCGGGGCCAATGATAAAGCGAATGGTCCGCTTCGGGCGCGGGATGCGGTTTTCGTTGATCAGGGTGTTCAGGACGCGCCCGGTTTCCATGAGGGCGGCACAGCCGGAGATGTCGTCGTTCCCTCCCTGCTTGACATAGCCTTCGTAGAGGTGTGCGGAAAAGATGACCTCGCCTGCATTCGGATCGGTGCCGGGAATATGCCAGATCACGTTCTGAATATCGTACGGCTGGGTTTCGGAAACCACCTGGGCGCGCACGGTGATTTTCTGGTTGGCGATCAGGCGCCTCTTCAGGTACTCCCCCTCGCGGGGCGGCATCTGGAATGCGAACTTCAAGGTGGGAGCCGCGGCGCCTGCGCCTGCTCCTCTTCCTCTGCCGCCGACGGACGCCCAGGGCAGCTGGAGCGGATCAAAGAGAGGGCGTGGGGAATTCATCGCGATCACGCCAACCGCTCCCGTATTGCTCAGAGCTCCTATGGACCCATCCGTGACCGCGATCTTGTCTTTCAGGTCCTTCCCCTGCAAATCTTCTTTTCTTCCGGAACCAACCCACACCAGCTCGGCAGTTACATCGGCAGTGACACTGCCGGTAGCGAGCATCGCCGCCATATCAATGTACGAAGCCAACTTCTGGCGGATCGGCTGCATCTCCCATAGTTCGCCTTTAACGGCATCCCAAGTGGTTCCGCCGGGATAGCGCACGACCTCCACACCCGGAATGCCATATTCCTTGAGTTTATCCATGTAGAATTTGGTTTCATGGAACATCGAAGAAGGCCCGTACGACGATGCAGGGCGATTCTTGTCGTAGCCTCCCGTTTCCATGATGGCGTACCAGGCGTTCTCGCCGGAAGATTCCCCGACGATTTCATCCATGATGTTCGAAGGCAGAAATGTCCACTGCAGCCACGGCGTCATTTGCGCAAGCGCAAGCGCGCCAAAGAACAGGGTTATCGCCAGAGAAAAAAGAAGTGTTCGCTTTGCCATACCGGTCTCCTAATGACAACTTTGAAGCGGCTGTGTTATCTATGATCTGTTTAGGTCAGCACAGTCTATCCGAAATTTTTTTAAAATGCGATTGGGACCTTGAGAAATTGTGAAGCACAATGAGGACTGAGGACCGAGGACTGAGTAATGAGTACTGAGGACTGCGTTAAAGGCCTTTTGTCATCTCACTCAATCCTCAGTACTCAGTACTCAGCACTTGTGATTATGAGGAGGAGGTGATGGCTATGCGAGAAGAGTTGAGTGGTGAAGCGTTGGCTGCGTTGGTCGAGCGTGTATTCCGGCCGCGCGCTTCGGACCGCGCCGCAGCAGTGCTGGTTGACCTTCCTGATCGGGTTCGCGGCGACACGCCCGATTGGCGGGAGCGCCGCGAGATGGCCGCACAGTGGGTGCGCCGGCTTGCTCCCTGCCGGAAGCAACTGGGCCTCGAAGTGCATTTCTACCTGTACCGAAATGTTCGGACTAACAACGCGGACCTCCCGCGCGGTGCGTGGCTGCATGACGCCGGGCCGCTGCCGGCTTCGGCCGATGATCTCGATCCCCTGGTTGAAGTGCCCTTCGCCGATATTTTCCGGGCACACAGCATTCTGATGGCGATCACGGAGCTCTCGCCTACTGCGCCGCTCAAGCTGATGGCCAAAACCTACTTTTTCCGCGCAGCGACCATGCCCGGTTTTTCACCCGCCATGATTCCTTCCCTGCGCCTCGACTACGAGGAGATCAACCGCAGGGTGACAAGGCTCAAGGAGATGCTCGACCGCGCCGAGGGAGCCGATTTTGTCTTTGCCGTGGAACATGGCCCGCAGTGCAGGCTTTTCCTGGACCTTCGTCATCGCCTTGGTCACGCGTCGGGGGGGCTGCTGCATGAGCCCGGCACAGCCGGCAACCTTCCTTCCGGCGAGGCCTACATCGTTCCTTATGAGGGCGAAGTCGCGGGCATGCCCAGCACTTCAGCGGGAAAGCTTCCGGTCCAGTTCGGCGATGAGGTCGTTATCTACGAGATTGAGCAAAACATTGCGGTGCGGGTTGACGGCACCGGCGAGGCTGCGCGTCGTGAGGCCGAGCATCTTTTGCGTGAACCTGCCTACGGGAACATCGCCGAATTGGGGCTCGGCGTCCTCGCTGATTTCGGCGTCAAGCCATGCGGCTCGCTCTTGCTTGACGAGAAGCTTGGCCTTCACATCGCCTTCGGCCGCAGCGATCACTTCGGAGGCCAGGTGGGAACAGCCCAATTCTCACGGCCCGAGGAAGTCGTGCACATTGATCGCGTCTATTTGCCGTCCGTGCAGCCGCTCGTGAACGTGCGCCGGGCCGATCTGCGCGGCCCGGGATTCGAAATCCCGTTGATCCGCGACGATCGCTTCATCGTCGATTTCTCTCTGCCCTAGAACCACGAAATACACGAAACACACGAAGACCCCTTTCGTGTATTTCGTGGTTGCTGTCAGGGATTGTCGGATTGTCCCACGGCGAGCCATTCGGCCATGGATTCGGCCTGGGCCCGGTTCATGTGGTTCGAGGAAAAGAGGAAGAGATCGCCGTTTGACGCGCGTGTGAAGCTGATATCCGCATATCTGGGATCCATGCGCATTCTTTCGGCTGCGGCGATCACATCTTCAATCGGAAGCAGATAGGGAGCGGCGAGAAAAGCCTTGATGGGAGTGGGTCGCGGGTAGGTGGCTGAATCCGATCGGACGGTTTCAGCGAGGATGCGAGGATGATCACCGGTCGCCGCGCGCACCGCAGCTTCGGCATATGCACGAGTCATGTGCCGGTCCGAGAACAGGAAGATTTCCCCTCCGTCACGGATCAGCTGGATATCGGCAACATCGGCCGACGCCGGGGAAGCGGTCAGGCTGCTGTACACCTCTTCCCCGCCCCCCCAGATCTCGTAAAGCCCAACCACTTCGCCGGCGAGCGATGCCTGGCGCACGGCATCCGCCAGTGCTTTCAATGCCTCAAGATTACATTCTGCCATTTCCCAACCCCAAAAGAGCTGCCTTGAAGGCGGCGGCAAGCCCTGAACCTTATACGGAACCGGGTACGGATATTCGTGTGCCGCACCTTCGGCGCT
>CAYGWQ010000388.1:0-4481 GCA_964353465.1 uncultured Acidobacteriota bacterium
CACCTGGGGCTTACGCCGCAAAGCCTCCACAAGCTCGGCGGGTGGAAGGTCCAGGGTACCTCAGCCGCAGCTGCGCGCAGACTGGTGGAAGATGCCCACATTCTGGAAAACGCCGGGTGCTACGCGATCATCCTGGAGGCGATCCCCGATCGCCTGGCAGAAGTCATTACGCAGCGGTTGCGGATCCCGGTCATCGGCATTGGAGCCGGCGCCGCCTGCGATGGGCAGGTGCTGGTCAGCAATGACATGCTCGGTTCCTTCGAGCGATTCACTCCGAAGTTCGCCCGGAAATACGCGGATGTGAGCGCTGTTATGGAGGAAGCGTTTCTTGCCTATATTGCAGATGTAGCAGTGCGCCGATTTCCCGCCGCGGAGCACGCCTTTCACATGAGCGACGAGGAGTTTGAAACGCTCCTGCGCGACCTGCGGATGAAGTCGCGCAAGTGGCAGATGGCGATCTGAGGCCGGCGTGACTGCGAGCGAAGAAAAACCCCGCCTGATCATCATCGGCACGGGCGCCATGGCGTGCTTCTTCGGAGCGCGTCTCGCTTCCGCAGCCCATGTGACGCTCACCGGGTCCTGGGCCGAGGGGATTGCTGCGATTCACGCATCGGGGATCGTGCTGGAAGAGCCCGGGGGGAGCACGGTAGCCCACGTGGCAACCGCCGCATGGCCCGCAGACCTCGAGCCGGCGGACCTGGCTCTGGTTCTGGTCAAGGCTTGGCAGACCCAACGAATAGCAGGCCGCTTGCCGCGGTTGCTGAAGCCGGGAGGTGTGGCGCTCACGCTCCAGAACGGGCTCGGCAACCTGGAGGTTTTGGGCTCACGCGCATGCCTCGGAGTGACCTACCAGGGCGCGACGCTGCTCGGGCCCGGACGCGTGCAGCCGGCGGGAGCCGGTCCCACATGGATCGACGGACCGGCGTGGGTCGTGCCGTTGTTCCGCGGAGCCGGGATCGCGGCCGATCCATGCGACCCCCGGCAGGCGGAGGGCCTGCTCTGGGGCAAGCTCGCGGCCAATTGCGGCATCAATGCGTTAACCGCACTCCTGCGGGTGCCCAACGGCGAGTTGCTGCGCCGCCCCGATGCGATGCTCCTGATGCAGCGCGCGGCTCTGGAATGCGCGGCAGTTGCGCGGGCCAAAGGCATCGCCTTGCCGTTTCCTGATGCTGCAGAAAAGGCATGCGAAGTGGCGCGTCTGACGGCCGCCAACTGCTCCTCCATGCTGCAGGATGTGGTGCGCGGCGCACCCACCGAGTGTGATGCGATCAACGGCGCCGTCGTGTGTTGGGGCGCCCGCCTCGGCGTGGCGACTCATGTGAACGAGATTTTGTTCCGAATGGTGCGCGCCCTGGGTTCAATGCCGTCCGCAGCGCCGGGCGGGGGAGTCTGAATCCGATGCAGGCAGTCTACAGTATTCCCGATCTGAGAAGAGAGCGCGCTTCGCTATCCGGCACCTTCGGCCTGGTGCCGACCATGGGTGCGCTTCATGAAGGCCACCTCTCGCTCGTGCAAAGGGCCAGGGAAGAATGCGATCGCGTGGGCGTGAGCATCTTCGTAAATCCCGCGCAGTTTGGCGCGAACGAAGACCTGGACCGGTACCCGCGGGACCCGGATCGTGACCTGAAGCTGCTGGAAACACTCGGCGCGGACCTGGTGTGGATGCCGGCGCCGGAAACCGTTTATCCTCCCCTTTACCAAACCTGGATCACCGTCGAAGAGGTTTCCAAGGGCCTGGAAGGCCGGCAGCGGCCGGGGCATTTTCGCGGAGTCGCCACGGTGGTGGCGAAGCTATTCAATCTCTTTCTGCCCGACAGGGCCTACTTCGGCCAGAAGGATGCCCAGCAGGTCGTGGTGGTCAAACGCATGGCGACGGATTTGAATTTCCCGGTCGAGATCGTGATCTGCCCGACGGTGCGCGCGCCCGATGGCCTGGCCCTGAGCAGCCGCAATCGCTACCTCGGTCCGGAGCAGCGCCGCGCGGCGAATGTGCTGCATCGCGCCCTTGCGTCCGCTGCCGCTGCTTACGGGAACGGCGAGCGCAGCTCGAGCCGGCTGTGCGCTGCCATGATGGCGATCCTCGACACCGAGCCGCTGGCGCGCACGGAATACGTTTCTGCTGCGGATCCTGAAACTCTGGTGGAGGCCGATTGCCTGGCATCCGGCGCCCTGCTCTCGCTGGCGGTGAGGATCGGCAATGTGCGGCTCATCGACAATAGGGTAATCCCCTCCGGAGACACCTATGCTGCTCGCTCTTGATGTCGGCAACACCAACATCGCGCTCGGCCTGTACGACGGCGATCAGCCCGGACCGCGCTGGCGCCTCGCCACGGATCACGCGCGCATGCCGGACGAGTATGGCCTCCTGATGATCCACCTGCTGCAGCATGCCGGCATCCCGCCGCAGGAGATCCACGCCATTGCCCTGGCTTCCGTGGTGCCTCCGCTGACCAACACCCTCGTGCAGGCTTGCCAGCACTATCTGGGAAGCACGCCCCTGGTGGTGGATATCGGCATGAAGACGGGCGTCCGGGTGCGGGTCGAGGACCCGAGGCAGGTAGGCGCAGACCGTGTGGTGGATACAGTCGCTGTCCACAAACTCTACGGCGGGCCGGCATGTATTGTGGATTTCGGCACGGCCACCACCTTTGATGCCGTCTCCGCCGAGGGGGACTATGTCGGCGGCGCCATCGCGCCCGGCATCGGAATTGCCGCGGAAGCACTGTTTCAAAGCGCGGCCAAGCTTCCCAAAGTGGATCTGCGCCGCCCCCCTTCCGCCATCGGACGGAACACGGTCCACTCCATTCAGTCGGGCCTGATCTTCGGATATGTCGGCCTTGTGGAGGGGATGGTGGCGCGCTTTGCCGCTGAACTGGGCTCAAAGATGAAGGTCATCGGGACCGGATGGCTCGCAGAACTCATTGCCAGGGAAACCAAGGTGATCGGCATCGTTGCCCCCTGGCTGACCCTCGACGGCCTCAAGATCATCCACGAGCTCAACAGCAAATAGTCCCTTCCCCCAGGCGTTGCATTGACATTTCCGGCTGCTGGTTTTATTATGACCACATCATTGTGACCACGGAGATCATCATGGAAAAGAGACTGGGGATACGCAAATTCCGGGACGGGCTGACTCGGAACCTCGATCAGGTCCGCCGCGGCGCCCGGCTTACAATCACAGACCGCGGGCGCCCGATCGCCATTCTGCTCCCCTATGAGAGGAACCCCGATTCGCGGCAGGAGGAACGCCTCAGGACCTTGCTCTCGCTCGGGCACGTAGCGCCCGCCGAAAAGCGGTTTATGGTATCGCCGCCGCTGATCAAGGGACTCGGACCGCCGCCGTCCCGTCTCATCAGCGAGGAGCGGCGATGATCTATGCTGACTCCAGCGTCATCGTGAAGCGGTATTATGAAGAGCCCGGCAGCCTGCGCCTACGTCGCTCCTGGGACGGCTTCGGCCGGATCTTCACATCGCGTGTCGCCTATGCCGAGGTGCACGCTGCCCTGGCAAGGAAGCGCTGGGATGGAGGGCTTTCGGCCGCGCAGCTGCGCCGGATCGCAGATGCTTTCGAGTCGGAATGGCCCGCTTACGACCAGATCCTCGTGGATAGCGCCACGCAAGCTGACGTCCGCCGGCTTACCCGCAGACATGCGCTGCGCGGGTTCGATGCCATCCACCTGGCGGCGGTCCTGTGGTTGCAGAAGCAGCTGGATGAGCGGATAGAGTTCTGGGTCTCCGATCAGCGCCTCATTTCCGCCGCGAACCGCGAACGTGTGCCAGTGGTAAATCCCGAATGAGCGCTGCCCTTGCCCGCGGCTTTGAATCCCGGCGGCGCTTGGCGGTTTGCCGGATTGATGGTACCTTGATGCCATCCGTATCAGATGGGGAATTGCAATGGAAACGCCTGAAGTGTTAGAGATGAGCGATATCCGCACGGCGCAGGGGCGGTATCCGAGCCAGATTGTCCTGCGCCGGGTCAAGGTAAAGACATACGCCACCCACTTGAAAATCCTCCCCCCGGACGGTGAGCCCTATTTCATACTCGGCGCCTACTTTTTCAAACTGGAAGATGCGAAAGCCGATTTTAAGAGGAGAAAGCTTGAGTTGGAGGGCTGGCCGGAAGCATAGGAACCGGCGCCGGCCGATGCCAATGCGGGATCGTAGCTAGTTAGTTTCTGTCGCGAAACTCATTGTCCAACCCGCAGCGCCAGCTGGATTGAAGTCAAAAGTGGGGACGGGCTTTAGCCCGTGCATTGAGGATCACAACCAGGAAACGGCCGATTTCATGAGCGTAATTCCTTTGTTTTTAAGGCAATGTGTGGACCGAAGCGCCGATCTCTCACTCAGGTATGCCGGACACGGGCTGAAGCCCTTAAGCGCTAAGTTAAGTCATTTCGGCATCGCTGACCTGGCCTTGGACCTGGACTTGGACTTCGACGTGGACTGAGCTTGGGTGTCTTCCGAATCCATGTTATTGAACT
>CAYGWQ010000389.1:0-4457 GCA_964353465.1 uncultured Acidobacteriota bacterium
CCTTCGGGGCTCCGCGCTGCTTCCCGGCCCAACCCCGGGCTTGCGCCCGGAGCTAATATCTTACCGCCCCTGCGGGGCTTTATTTAAGACCGGAGCGAGTTTCGCGACAGAAACTAACTAGGAAAAACACGAAAGGTTTGAATCAGAGCAAACGCAGGAATTGGAATGGTATCTCTTTCTACTGGTCAGTTCCATGTCCGCTTTGAATGGAGTACCCTATGGAGTGCGAAGTTCGCGGCTCGCATTCCGGTGCAAATCCTGGAACAACAGGAATAAGTCACACAATCCATGGCTGCTATTCGTCGAAGGCGCACATCCTCGATTCGAACCAGAAAAAGGCAGCACCGGTGGCGACGAAGGTTTTACTGGGCTGCAGGGATATTGCTGTCACTGCTGGGCATGCTGGTTGTCGCCGCCTGGTACCTCGCGGAGCGCATCGAGCCCTTCGTGCGGGAGCAAACCCGAAACTACCTTGCCTCTCGCTTTAACGCGGTGGTGGAACTTGGGCGTCTTGATGTGTCCATGCCTGTGCGTGATCCGGTGCGGGCGCTGCTGCAAAAGGGAAAAGGGGCACACATCCGGGTGCGGGCAAACACAATTTCCCTCCGGCAGGGCAGCTATCCGGACCTGCCTCCCCTGTTTTCGATGCTCGGACTCGAGTTCGGCTTCGAATTATCGACCCTCTGGGAGAGCACGAAGCGGATCGATTACGTGAAGGCGGAGGAATTCGAACTGACCATTCCACCCAAGGGGCAGAGACCGGGCATCAGGAGGCAGTCGAGCGGCAATGAGGGTGTCGCATCGGAGGTGAATCGGCAAAAGAGTGCACAGCCGCCGGGAACCACGGCGTTGCGGCAACCCCAAGTCCTCATCGACCATGTGGATCTCGATGGAATGAAACTCACCATTCTGCCCGGCAATCCCGCGAGAGAGGCGCTGAGATTTGAAATGCACTCCTTAAGGCTCGAGTCCGCCGGCATCGGGGTGCCGATGCGCTATTGGACTGTCATGACCAACGCCAAACCTCCGGGCTTGATCGACTGCAATGGATCTTTCGGCCCCTTCCTGGCGGATGAGCCCGGCGAGACTCCCGTTACGGGGGACTATGTTTTTAAAGATGCGGACCTCAGCGTTTTCCAGCCCATTTCCGGAAAGCTCGCCTCCACCGGGCATTTCCAGGGCAGGCTCAACCGCATCATCGTGGATGGGACCGCGAATGTGCCCGACTTCAAATTGAAAGCTGTGGGGAATGTGGTTCCCCTGAAAACCACGTTTCACGCCATTGTCGACGGCACGGACGGCGATACTCTGCTCCAACCCGTCATGGCGACCCTGGGTAGTTCAGAGTTGATTTGCCGCGGCGGAATAGTCCGAAACAAGGATGAGTCGAAGAAGACGCTTCAGCTCGACGTGACCGTGCCGCGGGGTCGAATTGCAGATTTCCTGCGCCTTGCCGTGAAAGGCCCGAAACCTCCGCTCGAAGGCCAGAGCAGAATGAATTTCCGCATGGAGGTTCCGCCCGGCGCCGGCAGAATGATCCACCGGCTGATTCTTGACGGGACATTTGCTCTCCAGGACGCCAGTTTTACCTCGACAACCGTGCAGGACAAGATCGATGACATCAGCCGCCGGACTCAAGGAAAGCCGTCAGCGGCTGAAATTCAGGGAGTGACCTCAGATTTCGAAGGGGTATTCACGCTTAAGGCCGGCATTCTGGAGTTGTCACGGCTTGCGTTTGCCGTGCCGGGCGCGGACGTGCTCTTGAGCGGCTGGTACAACCTGAGCTCGGAAAGGCTTGATTTCCGAGGGTCGGTCCGAACCAGGGCCCGGGTTTCGCAGATGATGAAGACGCGCTGGAAACGCATTGTGCTGAAACCTGTGGACCCTTTCTTCGCAAAGGATGGCGCCGGCGCAGTGATCCGGATTGCCATTACCGGCACCCGCGGCGATCCTCAATTCGGGCTCGACCGTCAGAAGCAGACGAACATCAGGAACGATAAGCGATGACCTGAGTCCGGCCGGCATCCGTATCGGGCATTGGCAAGGGCTTGCCGCTGGCAGTTTCATGCACGCCCTGATTGATATCTGCTCAGCAAATGGATAAGAATCATTTGTGCATGCGCTTTAGCTTCGAAAATAGCTCTTTGAGAACCTTTGAGGCCTTTGAGCATTAGAGGTTGGCTTGCGGATTAACCTCCAAGGCTCCAAGCACTCGAAGAATCTCAAAGATACGCATTGGTTGCATGCGTCACAGGGTGCGCTCCGGCGCATGAGAGGCGGTTCACCAAACACGCATTCTGCCGTTGAAGGGAAGGCCTCATGAACGATACTGCATTGGATAGGTTCCTGCGCTATATAACAATCGACACCCAGTCGGCCGATGATGCCGCCACCTACCCGAGTACAGCAAAGCAGCTCGACCTGTTGAAATTGCTCGTGGAGGAACTGAAGAGGCTGGGACTGAAAGACGTCACGATGGATGAACACGGCTATGTGATGGCTACTTTGCCGGGAAATTTTCCTCCCAATCACCCCGCACGCGGCCGGGTGCCCGCCATCGGATTCATCGCCCATGTGGATACCTCCCCGTCAGCCAGCGGGAAAAATGTGAAACCACAGGTCTTCCAATACCAGGGCGGCGACATTGCGCTTCCCGGTGATCCCAACGTGACTATCCGGGTGTCGGAGAATCCCGCCTTGCTCGAGAACCTCGGCAAAACCATTGTGATTTCCGACGGGACGACGCTCCTTGGCGCGGATGACAAGGCAGGGATCGCCATCATCATGACGGCAGCGCAGACCCTCCTGGCCAATCCGGCTCCTCTGCATGGGGACATCCGGATCTGCTTCACGCCGGACGAAGAAGTCGGCGCCGGCACGAAATATTTCGATATGCAAAAGTTCAAAGCCCGCTTCGCCTATACCGTCGACGGAGACAGGCTCGGTGAGCTCAACAAGGAAACGTTCAGCGCAAATCAGGCCATTATCACGGTGCACGGTCGAAACATCCACCCCGGAATTGCCAAGGGCATCATGGTCAACTCCATCCGGGCGATGGGCGACATCATTATCAGGCTGCCCAAAGATGTTGCGCCGGAGGCGACGGAAGGGTATGAACCCTTTATCCATCCGCACGCCCTCGAGGGGGCCGAAGCCCGATCTACCCTGAAAATATTGCTCCGGGACTTTCGCACTCCGGGATTGAAAGCTCTCCAGGATAAGCTGGAGGAGATTGTGGCCGAGGTACAGGCACTGCATCCGCAGACAAAGATCGTACTGCAGATCAAAGAACAATACCGGAACATGAAAGACCACATGGGGGATGACCAGAGGGTTCTTGATTGCCTCTGGGAAGCGGCCCTGCGCTCCGGGCTCGAGCCGAGATGGAAGCCCATACGGGGCGGGACCGACGGATCGCGATTGACCGAACGAGGCCTGCCTTGCCCGAACATCTTCACCGGCGGGCAAAACTTTCATGGCGTCACAGAATGGCTTTCGGTGTACGGTATGGAGAAGTCGGTCGAAACCGTGGTCCATCTCGTACAGGTATGGGTTGAAAAGTCCTTGTGAAAACCTTCCTCCCGGAAAGGAGCCATGATGAAGACAATCGGGCTGCTGGGCGGTGTGACATGGCATTCTACTGTGGAGTACTACCGCCTGATCAACGCCGGCGTTCAAGCCCGGCTCGGCGGATCCCATTCTGCCAAATGCATTCTCTACTCTGTTGAATTTGCCGAAGTCGAAAGGCTCCAGCATGAAGGCGGATGGGACGCGCTGTCCGGATTTGTGATCGAGGTAGCCAGGCGCATTGAACAGGCCGGGGCGGATTTCCTCGTGATCTGCGCCAACACCATACACCGCGCGGCCGAGGCTGTCGAAGCTGCGACATCCATTCCTTTGCTCCACATTGCAGATGCTGCTGCGGGCGAGATCCGGAAGCAAGGACTGCGAACGGTCGGTCTGTTGGGTACTCGCTTCACGATGGAGCAGGGCTTCTATCGCTGCCGCCTCGAGCAGCGGCACCATCTCGAGGTATTGATACCGGGCGAAGAGGAGAGAAAAAGGGTGCATGATGTTATCTACAGCGAACTCGCCCGCGGGATCATTGCGGATGCGTCGAGGGAGGCCTACAAATCCATCATTCAAAATCTACAGGCGTGCGGAGCCGAAGGCGTGATCCTCGGATGTACCGAAATACCGCTGCTGATCCGGCAGGAAGATTGCTCTCTGCCGGTATTCGACACCACCGCAATCCACGCTGCAGCGGCCGTGCAGTGGGCACTGGGGGACTGAATTGCGGGAATTGGAATCGGGGTGACCGCCAGGTCCTCATGTGTTTGGGGCGCACCCTGTGACGCATGAAAATCGGCTTCGCCGGTGCTTCCCATGGTGAACAATAGTGTATCGAGCCCCTCGATTTCGCTGTTTTCGAAGCAGGCACAAAGCGCAATTCGTGG
>CAYGWQ010000390.1:0-4422 GCA_964353465.1 uncultured Acidobacteriota bacterium
GTCACCGGCGTTAATCACGGGAACCTTTGAAACGGAAGCGGCGCGCGCAGCACCTCCCAGCTCGGGATGGCGTAATACGATCACATCGGTGTACCCCGAGATAATGCGGATCGTATCCTCCAACTGCTCTCCTTCCACCTCGGAGGAGAAGACCATGGCCTGCTCGGTCGAGCAAATCCGCCCTCCCAGGCGATGCATGGCGGCCTCGAAACAAATCCGCGTCCTGGTCGAGGGTTCATAGAAGAGGGACGCCATGATTTTGTGCTGGTAGTCGAGGGTCCCACCCCGGGCCACGATGCGCTCCATGGCCTTCGCGCGATCGAAGAGTTCGAGCAAGAGGGGTACGGTGAACTGCTGCGATTCGACTACGTGGCGTGGGTCCATGATCAATCCCTCCTCTCAGAAAAAATGTGGGTTCCCGCATTCCCGATCACCGCATGCGCCAGATCGTCGAGTGAGGTAATGATGGCCTCCTTGCCGCCGGCCTGCAGGAACCGCATGGCGGCTTCCACCTTGGGGCCCATGCTGCCCGGCGGGAATTCGCCCGCCTCGTAATAGGTCCTCAACTCATCGACACTTACTCGTTTGAGGGCGCGCTGCCCGGGCTGCTTGAACTGGAGGTATACGTGGTCCGCATCCGTCGAGAAGACCAACAAGTCGACTGCAAGCTCCATCGCCAGGAGCACCGATGCGCGATCCTTGTCGATCACGGCATCGACTCCGCGGAAGAGGCCGTCTTCACGCACGACCGGGATGCCGCCGCCGCCGGCGGCAATCACCAGGATGTCCTGGTCCAGGATGCTGCGGATAACCTCCACTTCGATAATCCCCACGGGAGCCGGCGACGCCACGACTCGCCGATAGCCACGGGAGGCGTCTTCAACCATCTGCCATCCGAACAGACGAGCCTTCTCCTCCGCAGCCGACAACGAATAGAAGGGGCCGATAGGCTTCGTGGGCTTTTGAAAGCCCGGGTCGTCGGCACGAACCACCACCTGGGTGAGCACTGTCGTCACCGGTTGATGGATGCCGGCCAGCCGCAGCTCCAGCTGAAGGGATTGCTGAAGGATATATCCGATTTCGCCCTGGGTCGCAGCCACACACACGTCCAGGCCCTGTTCATACACCTGGCCTGCAGCGCGCTCGGAGCGCAACAGCTGTGCGCCGACCTGGGGCCCGTTGCCATGCGTGACCACAAGATGCATCCCCGTTTTCATCAGGGCAACGATAGCCTTGCTGATCCGGCGCGCGTTGGCGATCTGTTCGGGGATCGATCCTTTTTCCCCGGCTCGGATCAGGGAGTTTCCACCTATGGCAATAACCGCTGACCGTGCCACCATCTACTTCTGCCCCATCAGAGTCAGCATAATGGCCTTCTGGGCGTGCAGCCGGTTCTCCGCCTGCTGGAATACCACTGAGCGAGGCGACTCGATCACGGCGTTGCTCACCTCCTCTCCGCGGTGCGCCGGGAGGCAGTGCAGGAATATCGCGTCGGGGCGCGCGTGCGCGAACAAGGCCTCATCAACCTGGAAGGGGCGGAAGACCTGGAGCCGAAGAGCGGATTCGGCCTCCTGGCCCATGCTGGTCCAGACATCCGTGTACACCGCATCTGCATCCTTCACCGCGGCCACCGGGTCCTGCGTGAGATCAATCCGACACCCGGTTTCTTTCCCTGTGGTGCGCGCCCACTGAACCACCTCGGCATTGGGCTCATAGCCGGCCGGGGTCGCCACCGCCAGATGCACTCCCAGGCGGGCCGCGCCCTTAATCAATGAAATGGCCACATTGTTTCCGTCCCCCACATAGGCGAGCTTTTTCCCTGCGAGTCCCTTTTTGATCTCGAGGATCGTCATGTAGTCCGCCATCGCCTGGCACGGATGGTTAAAATCAGTCAGGCCGTTGATGACCGGGATGTGCGCATGTTGGGCCAGTTCCTCCACCACCCGGTGGCTGAATGTGCGGGCCATGATCCCTTGAACCATGCGCTCGAGGTTCCTTGCTACATCTGCCACAGATTCCCGCTTGCCGAGACTGATTTCAGCAGGGGATAAATAAATGGAGAATCCGCCCAGCTGGTGAATTCCGACGTCAAAAGTAACTCGCGTACGCAACGAAGGCTTCTCGAAGATCATCGCCAGCGTCTTCCCTCTTAGCGACTCCGAATACTTCGAGGGATTTGCCTTGATATCGATGGCATCCTCAAGAAGTTTCCTGATTTCGGCTGCTGTGAAGCTGCGAATCGTAATGAAGTCTCTCTTGTTCATATGGTCTCCGTTATCATTTCGTGGCCAGAAAACGGTCCAAGATACCGGAAAGCTGGGCTGTGGCGCTCTGATCAAGGCTGTAGTTGATGCGCATCATGGGGTGCCTGGTCTTGATGAGACGTGAAAGATCGAACGGCGTGCCCACAAGGACCAGGTCGCAGGGGACGGCATCGATAGTAGCCTGCAGATCGCGGACCTGCTGATCCCCATAGCCCATCGCCGGCAGAATATCGGTCAGGTGCCGATACTTTTCGAACACGCCGCGGATCGTGCCGACAGCATAGGGGCGGGGATCGACGATGGCGGCGGCACCGAATTGCCTGGCTGCGACATGCGCAGCGCCATAGGCCATCTCACCATGCGTCAAGGTCGGCCCATCCTCCACCACCAGCACTTTCTTGCCCCGGATGGCCTCTTCCCTTTCGGCCGAGACGATGGATCCGGCCCGGATGACGGCGGCGTGCGGGTTGGCGTGGGATACGTTCGCGATTACTTCCTCAATTGCGGCCGGTTCTGCCGTGTTGACCTTGTTCACTATGACGACCTGAGCCATCCGCAGATTGGTTTCGCCGGGGTGGTAGCGCAGCTCATGCCCTGCCCGGTGCGGGTCGGCAACGACAATGTGAAGATCGGGCCGATAGAACGGGATATCGTTGTTGCCGCCATCCCATAGAACGATGTCAGCCTCACGCTCCGCGCTGCGCAGAATCTCCTCATAATCCACGCCGGCATATACGATGTGACCCTTCTGGATGTGCGACTCGTACTCTTCCATCTCCTCGATGGTGCACTGGTAACGCTCCAGGTCTGCCAGTGTTTCAAATCGTTCGCAGCGCTGCGCATTGAGATCCCCGTAAGGCATTGGATGACGCACGACCACCACCGATTTTCCACGCTGGCGCAGGAGCTCGGTGATTCTCCTGGAAGTCTGGCTCTTGCCGCATCCGGTGCGGACCGCACAGACAGCAATCACCGGCCTGGTCGATTGCAGCATCGTGAGTTGCGATCCCATCAGCCGAAAATCCGGACCGAGAGCGTTGACCAGCGAAGCGCGATGCATTACTTCGATATGTGGCACGTCGCTGTAGGCGAAGACGACCTCGTCCACCTGGTATCTCGAGATCAGGGCGGGCAACTCGGACTCATCATGGATGGGAATACCCCGAGGGTAAGCCTCGCCGGCCAGTTCGGGCGGATAGGTTCTGCCCGCAATGCCCGGGATCTGAAAGGCGGTAAATGCCTGGACCTTGTATTGGGGATTATTGCGGAAGTACACATTGAAGTTGTGAAAATCTCTTCCCGCGGCCCCCATTATGATAACCTTCTTCTGCTGGATGACCATGAAGAAACTCCTGGTGAAAGAACAGCAACCGGCCATGAATTCCCGGCGAAACAGGACCAGTCAATATACCTTACCGGTCATTGCCTTGCCAGCCTTCTCTGACGAATCGGCTACCATTCCTATGGCCCGCTTGACAGCACGCACGAGCCGCACCGTATCGAGACAAAACCAGGACAATCCGGAGGCTCCGCTTGGCGCGCAACTCCTGTAGGATCTCTGCAATCGGCGACGTCGCGTATTGAATATGAATCAACATACATTGGATACCCTGGAGCTCGGCGCGCTGTTGGATCTGCTCGCACGCCACGTGCAAACGCCGCTCGGCCGAGCCCGGATCCTTCATCTGCGCCCGACGGCAGATCGTAACGCAATCGATCGTGCGCTTGAGCTAACCACCGAATGCGTCGCATTTCTGGATGCGGGCCAGAGGTTCGGACTCTCGGGCGTTGAGGATCCGGAGCCCGGTCTCTCCCGGCTCCATGTGGCGGGAAGCATTCTCGAAGCGCGTCAAGTCCTGGTACTGGAGCACCTCGTTACCGTGGGGATGGGTTTGCGCGAATGGTTCAGGGGATCCGCGGAGCGGGCGCAGTACCCTTGCCTGGCGGGTATCACAAGCCGGATTCCGGACTTGCGCAGGCTGCTCACAGAAATCCGGGGCAAGGTGCTTCCCAGCGGCGAAATCGACGACAATGCCAGCCCGGAACTGCGCAGCATCCGTCATGAGATCCAAACCGGCCGCAACCGAATATACCGCACGCTCGAAGGCCTCCTGCATCAGCAGACTCGGGCCATGCAGGAGGAAATCATCACATTCCG
>CAYGWQ010000391.1:0-1188 GCA_964353465.1 uncultured Acidobacteriota bacterium
TCGACAGAGGTGTCCCGGTCTGTGGCGGCGGAGTATAGCTCAGCCAGATGAGGCAAATCCATCTGGTCAAAATCGCCATGAATCGTATTCATATGACAGATGCCTAAGCAATTATTCACTCGATGCAAGGCCTCCATATACATCACCATCTTTGCTTTATCTTCATATTCCTGAGGCAGAGGATGATCCACGCCAAAAATCAAACCTACTTTCCCCTTCTCCTCAAGCCCAACCCTCATGTCGGGGGTAGCTCCTGTGGTATGCCCTCCACCTCGAGTCGAAGTGGTTGTGCCCAGACACCATCCAAGAGCTCCTCGACACGGCTCATAGAGATCCTGACCCTTAATGTGCATCGCATAGTACTGACTGTCCCTCCCAATGATATCCGCCGCTCGAGCACAGCCCTCAGCCAGAATATTCCCAAACCCCTCCCGGTAACTGATCTTTCGAATGAGTTCGAGAGCAACCCCGGCATCCCCCCAGTTGAGTTCGAGGCCGTCGGTGTCTTTTTCACTGAGGATGCCTCTTTGGTAACATTCCATAGCCCATCCGATGGGCCCGCCGGCGGCGTCCACATCGAGACCCATCTGGTTGCAGTATGCATTGGCCTTCAACATAAAGGTCGGCTCTCGAACAGCCAGCCGGGTTTGAAGGGTGAGCAGGACTTCCATCTGGTTGCATTCCGTCTCGAGCCCGGCATAGGGCCCCTCTGTGACGCGGAGATGGCGTCCACAGCCGATCGCACATCCTGGAAAGCTTTGGCGGGCGACCTCGTATTTGTCGATCATCCTGCATGGATCAACGACTTCCATCATTTCTTCCGGCAGGGTGCACTCCTGAAAATTCTTGAAGTTGATCCCGCAGATCTTCTGTTTGCCCTCGAGGCCCCGAAGGGTGCCATACTTCTGCATTCCTTCCACACTCTTGATCCCGTCAAACATCTTTCGGGTCTTGGCCACCGCCTCCATGAAGGGTTTCGGTCGGGCGACCCGAATGGCGCCGGTTCCCTTCGCGACAATCGCTTTCAAATTTTTAGACCCCATTACCGCGCCAGTGCCACATCGGCCAAAGGCCCTGCCCTTGTCCTGGATCACACAGGCCCCCCTGACCAGATTCTCCCCTGCCGGACCGATAGACACCGTGTGAAGCCTGTCGTCACCCAGATCTTTCCGTATCCCGGCAAGAGTA
>CAYGWQ010000391.1:1198-4406 GCA_964353465.1 uncultured Acidobacteriota bacterium
AGTATCCCAGGTTGTTTTCCCCCACAGGGGAAGGGCATCCCTGATCTCCACCTTCTCATCGCAAATCCATAGATAGACCGGGGTGTGTGCCTTCCCCTCGATGATGATGGAATCAAACCCCGCATATTTGAGTTGCCCCCCCACATAGCTGTCGCTGCAACTGCTTGCCCACCCGCCGGTCATCGGACCGAGGGCGCTGATATTGCTCTTGCATGCCCCGGGAGCCGTTGTGCCCACTAAAGCCCCTGCGCTAAAAACAAGCTTATTGGCAGGGTCATAGGGGGTCACCCAGGAGCGCAATTCATCATAGAGAATTTTGACGGCAATTCCTGAGGCGCCCAGCCATTCCCTCGCATACGTCGAGGTGGGTTCCGTCGAGATCTTTCCATTACTCAGGTTGACCCGCAATATCTTTCCTGCATAGGAATAGATTGGATCGTTGGCGCCCATGTTCAGAGCTCTCTCCCTGTCGGCCGAATCGCTGTTGTTTTTTCTTTCCGGTTGGACTCGCCTCTTTCCATGAATTCTTCTAAGATCTTTTTCAGATCTTCGCTCTTCCGGCAGTACTGCATGCACATCGGGACAGCAAATTCTTTACAGCCATCGCAGGCGATGCCATCCCTTCCAGTCTCTTCAAGGAGGAGAACGAGAAAACCGGGGCCTTCTTTCTTGTCGATGATCTTGATGCTTGAAATGGAAGGAATAAACGCTTCTTCATGTTTGAACGAACAGGCCATCTCACAGGTCCTGCACCCTCCACAGGTCGGCATATCGAAGATCATGGAGACCTCCCCGTTCTTCACCCGCTGAAGCATTTAGTACAAACGCATTAATTATTTTACCCCCCACCCTCCCCTCCCCCTCAAGGGGGGAGGGTTAGGGAGGGGGTGATGTCACTTTATTTATTACGTTTGTGTTAGTTTCCGTTTCCTCGAAACCCAACATACCGTGCTAAGCGTAGGGGACTGCTCTCCCCACGCAGCGATACTAAAGACATTCCCTCAAGCCAAGTTGGATAAGCTTTTCCCGGGTAGGTATCCCTTCCTCACTCCATCCCCGTGTTGAATAGTATTCATTTAGCATGAATCCCAGGAAAGGAAGGTTTCCCTTTGTTCCTCCCTCTGTGAGTTTATGGGTAAGAATTCGTGGGGGTAAGGTATCGTCTTTCCGGCTGATCCCTCGCCTCACACTGAACATCCGTTTTAGATTGAAGATCCGTTCACCAGCCAGCAGAAACTCCTCTTTGTCCATATCCCATCCCACAGCATGATTGAGCAACTCCACGTAATGGGAAGGTTGTACCCATTGGTGCAGACTTAAAAACAGACAGACCGTAATGGAATCCAGAAGACAGCCAAAATCTTGCGTCTTTGCAATAATAGCCCCTTTACCTTTAATGTCAAACCGGGTCAATGTCGTGGGGAACCCTATCTCCGGGAAAGTCTTGGGATTGTCTACCTCAAGCCAGTTTTCCAAGTTCTGAGATCCGGAGGCTTCCATATGGGCGGCTCCAATGCTGCCTGTTGCATATCCTAAGGCCGTCCCGTTTGCGGCCCGCGGGTCGTGGGCTGGAAGTTCCATCCCCTTTACATGCATCGCATACTCGAAGGCCCTGCCCCCAATGCGTTCAGCGGCCCTCTTCACCCCCTCCCCCATTAATTCACCCAGACCTTCTCGTTCCCCAATCTTTCTCACCATTTCGACCATGGCCTGACCATTTCCCCAGCAAAGCTCAATGCCATCAGTATCTTTCTTTGTAATGAGCCCTTTTTCAAAGCACTCCATAGCAAAGGACATCACAGCGCCGATCGATATGGCATCCATCCCGTAGCGGTTGCAGAGGGTGTAGGCTTCCTGCATCGCCTCGGGGTTATCGATCAGACAGTTCGTTCCCAGGGGCCCCCATGCCTCCCACACCATGTGCCTCTCGCCGTCCTTCGTCATGTAGGACTCGGTGCAGTCATAGGGACAGTGCTTGCAGCGAAACTGTGTCGCGTTTCGCATATCCTCCACATATTTCTTCCCGGCCTCAAATGTCCCCAGCGTAAAATTCTTCACGGGCACCCGGCCCAGGGTGAAGAAATTGGTAAACATCTTGATGTGAGCCTCGAGGGCCTCTTCCTGTTTCCTGATCGGGAAGAGGGTCAGGATCTTCCGTACCACTTCATTAAACTTTTCTTCATTGTGAAACCGGAGAGGCAACGTGCCCCTTGCGACCACTGCCTTTAGAAGCTTCGAGCCCATGAGAGCCCCCAGGCCACACCGTGCGGCTGCCCTTCCCTGTTTCCCATCACTGATCACCGAGGCATATCTCACCCGTTTCTCGCCCGCAGGACCGATGCACGCAGGACTGGCCTTTGCATCCGTTTCCTCCAGCAGGATATCGGCTGACTCATAGGTATCTTTCCCCCAGAGATGTTCGGCGCCCCGGATGTCTATCTTCTGGTCGTGAACCCAGAGGTAGACCGGGCGCTTGGATTGCCCAGTCACCACGATCCCGTCAAACCCTGCATGTCTCAGTTCGTCCGGAAAGCTGCCCCCCGCGTGCGCCTGTCCCCAAATCCCTGTCAGAGGCGAAATCCCGGCGAGGATGTAACGGCTGCTCTTTGGCAGGCTCGTTCCCGTCAGCGGACCCGTCATGAAGACGAGCGGGCTTTCCGAGGAGAAGGGATCTGTATCCGCGGCCGTCTCGTCCCAGAGGATCTTTGCGGACAAGCCCACTCCGCCGATAAATCTTCTCGCCATCCCTTCGTCGAGGGACTCGTAGCTCACCTTTCCCGCGGTCAAATCAACGCGGCCGATCGTGCCTGTATATCCCTTCAACATGATCCGTGTTTGCTCTCCCTTTCCGGAATCCTTACCTGCGACTTACCCTGCGTCCATTCGCCAATCAAAAAAACTGGGCTGCTGAAAAACTGGAAAAAGTCGCTTTGAGCGCGAATTCAGATTTTTTCGGTAACACATCTTGGCGAAGCGAAACGGGTGCAAATTCAATGTCTGAGCCCGAAGGGCGAGTTTTGAATTTGCAGTGAAGCGAGCCTTAGATGTGTCGAAAAAATGTGTTGAGCAGCGAAAAGCGACTTTTTCAGCACCCTGATAGAGGGAGGAGGTTACTCATGAACGGAAAGGTCATTGTCGTCGATCACGAGAAATGCACAGGGTGCCGGCTGTGTGAGATGGTATGTTCCGTCTTCCATTTCTTTCCGAA
>CAYGWQ010000392.1:0-4356 GCA_964353465.1 uncultured Acidobacteriota bacterium
CCTGAAGAAGACCGGGGAGGAGATCACCGAGCTTTGCACCAAGTACGGCTTCAAGATTGATCTCAGGGCGAAGGTCTGGCAGCTCTCAGAAGGCGAAAAGCAGGTTGTGGAAATCATCAAAGCTCTATATCGTGGGGCGAGGGTTCTCATTCTGGACGAGCCGACCTCTGCACTTGCGCCTCCCGAGATAGAGAAACTCTTGGCGTCGATCAAAGTTATGACTGGAGGTGATCTCGCTCTGGTCCCGTTCATCACGCACAAACTCCCTATCGTCCTTGCAGTTAGCGACAGGGTGACGGTTCTCAGGCGCGGGAAAGTCACAGCCCGATTGGAGACAAAGGATACGACCGAGAACAGCCTGGCCAGGGAAATGGTAGGCCGCGAAGTGATCTTCCGGCTGGAACATGTGGAGGTCGAGCAGGGCAAGCCCATTCTCGAGGTGGACAACCTCTCCGCCCTGAACGACAAGGGGTTTCCGGCCCTGAAGGGCGTCACCTTTTCTGTTCACGAAGGCGAGATCTTCGGGATTGCCGGGGTCTCGGGGAACGGGCAGCAGGTCCTAGCCGAAGTGCTGGCGGGGCTGCGCAAGGCCGTAGCCGGCAGGGTGTTGATCGACGGGATCGACATCACCCGTTCCGGCAGCCTGGAACGATGGAAGGACGGCATGGGCTACATCCCGTCCGACCGGATCGATGTGGGTTCGATCGGCGTCTTCTCGCTGGTGGACAACGTGCTGATGAACTACTACTTCGACGGCGCCTTCTCCCGTTGGGGGATCGTGGACTCCCAAAAGACGCGCAAGCTCACCGAAGGACTCATCTCCGAATACGGCATCGTCACGCCCGGTCCGGACACCACGGCCAAGAGCCTGTCCGGGGGAAATCTCCAGAAGCTCATCCTGGCGCGTGTGCTGTCCCGCAAGCCGCGGCTCATCATCGCCAATCTTCCTACTCAGGGGCTGGATGTGGGAGCCACCGAGTTTGTCCAGAACAAGCTGCTGGAAGCGAAGCGGCAGCACTCTGCGATTCTGCTCATCTCGGAAGACCTCGACGAGGTCTTGTCGCTGAGCGATCGCGTGGCGCCGATCTACGAGGGTGAGTTCATGGGCATCATCCCGGTCAGAGAGGCCAGAATCGAGGACATCGGGGCCATGATGGCAGGCTTGAAGCAGAAGGTTGCTGAGCCATGAGACTCGGCGGCTATGAGGTCAGGCTTGAGAAGAAGGTGAGGGTCACCGGCTGGGAGGCGGCGATCATTTCCCTGCTGGCGATCCTCATCGGCCTGGCGCTGGTGGGCCTGATCTTCCTACAGGCCGGGGTCAATCCGCTGACCGGCTATCGGGCCATCTTCTCCTATGCCTTTGTCAACAAGTTCGGCCTGCCCCTGACGATCAACCGGTCGATCTTCATCCTGCTGTGCACCTGCGCCTTCATCGTCCCGATGAAGGCCGGGCTGTGGAACATCGGCATGGCCGGCCAGCTCTACGGCGGCGCGCTGGGCGCTTTTGGAGTCGCGTTTGCCTTCGGTGCAATGAACCCTCAGGGTGTGGTCCTTTCGCCGGGAATCATCATCCCGCTCATGTTGGTAGGGTCAGCATTGGGTGGCGCCTTAGTCGGAGCCATTCCTGGGTTGTTGAGGGGCAGGTTCAATACCAATGAGATCGTTGTGACCATGATGCTGAACTCGATAGCATTCTGGTTGGTTGCTTTTATGATCAAAGACGGGGGTCTCTTTATGGGTCGAGGTGGGGAAGGCGAGGGCTTTAAGCTACCCGAGTCTCTGTATGCGCCACAGGTCCTGGGGGGGCCCTTCACGATCTTGCTTGCCCTTGGATTGGCCGGATATCTCTACTTCATGTTTGCCAGGACTAGAACCGGTTATCAAATCAAGACTTATGGTCTTAGTCCATCCGCGGCCAGGTATGCCGGGATAAGTCCCTATAGAATACCGCTCTTGGCATTCATGGTCGGGGGTCTCATCGCTGGTCTAGCCGGATATCACCTGTTCGCTGGGGTCCCCGGCGTGTATAAGATTACCCAGAACTACGGCGACTTCGGCGATCTATCTTTCTATGGAATCATCTGTGGGCTCATATCCTTGGAAAACCCTCTAGCCGCGATTCCAATTGCACTGCTCTTTGGCGGGTTGACCAATGGTGGCAGGTACGTCCAAGGCCAACTACAGCTCGGCTTCGGTATAGATTATGCCCTGCTGGGCGTTCTCATGATTACCCTGGTCGCCTTCCAGTTCTTCTATCGCAACACGATCATATGGAAGAGAGCGGAAAGGGAGAAATAGAATGTGGGAGTTCTTTGCGCGAAGCCTGAATGCCTCGACGATATTTACGATTGCCGCTCTCGGCGAGCTGATCGGGCAGCGCTCTGGAATCTTGAACGTTGGTATTGAAGGCGTGATGCTTTTCGGTGCCACTCTCGGTTTCATCGCTGCAAAAACCACCGGGAGCTATTTGATGGGCTTCCTGGTGGCAATTGCTGTTGGAGGCCTGATCGCCCTGATTCACGGATTCTTTTCCATAACACTGGGGGGCAACCAGGTCGTGAATGGGATGGGCATCTGGATCCTCGGATTCGGCCTCACCGCGTATATCGGCTACCCATACACGGCTCCATTGGGAATGGATAGAATCCCCGAGATCGCGGGGCTTTCCCCATTCTTCTTTGTTGGAGTCGCGCTGACCATCCTCGCATGGTGGGTGTTTTCCAAGACCGCGCTAGGGCTAAAGATCAGGTCGGTAGGAGAGAATCCATCGGTGGCGGAAGTCTCAGGGATGAATGTGACCAGAACCCGGTATCTCAGCGTCATCACCAGTGGGATGCTGATGGGCCTTGCTGGGGCGATCTACTCTCTGGACTACAACCCGGTTTGGAGCATCAACTTTCTGTTGGGCTGGGGTTTCATTGCACTTGCGCTGGTCTTCTTCTCCATGTGGAATCCGTTTCTTCTGTTTGGCGGATCCATCCTCTTTGGCACCCTGTGGCAACTCTCGCTTAACCCACAATTGGTGCTCCCCGATATCATGTCCAGGTATCTCTGGAGGACGGTTCCCTTCATCATAACAATTGGGGCTTTGGTGCTCATGTCAACGAAGTGGTTTAGTGCCAAGTGGGGTGCAGCAAAACCCGAGGCACTCGGACTGCCCCATGAAAAGGAGTGAGTTAGGGCACCGGGTTCAGACGTTGAAGTGTTCCGCCTCGTGAATATGGCAGCTTGAGCTGAGGCGGGACCTCTATAGCACCTCCGCGGGAGATGCCTAGTCACTCGAGGGTAGGAAATCGGGACCATGGACACACATCCGACGCTTCCTGAGTTCGACTACATCCTGCCCCAGACGCTGGTCGAGGCGAGCGAGTTCCTCTCCCGCTACGGGGGGGAAGCGCGCCCGTTCCTAGGAGGAACGGACGTCTTTGTTCGAATGCGGGATGGTTTCATAGAACCCAAGTACCTGGTTGACGTAAAGAACCTAAATGGCATGAACGATCTGCACTTTGACCCGAACTCCGGCCTGACCCTCGGTGCCGCTGTCAGCATGAATCGGGTGATCGCATCCGCCGAAGTGCGTGCCAATTACCCCCTGCTGGCCGAGGCCTGCCGCTCCGTCGCCAGCTACCCGCTGCGCACTCGGGCGACCGTCGTCGGCAACATCTGCAACGCCTCCCCCGCCGGGGATACCATCGGGGCCTGCCTGGTACTGGACGGCGTGCTTCACATCTACGGCGTGCATGGCCCGCGCCAGGAACGGCTGGGATCGTTCTTCCTGGGCCCTGGCAAGACCACGCTTGAACCGGGCGATGTGGTGACGGCCATCCACCTCCCCCTCCCCCCCAGGGGATGCGCGGGGGTGTATCTCAAGCTGGGACGTAACCAGTTAAGCGACCTTTCAATCGTCGGCGTGACGGCTCTGGGCCACCCGGACTCGAGCTGCTCATCCGGCTACCGGTTTCGCCTGGCCCTGGCCTCGGTCGCCCCGACGCCCCTGGTGCCCGTGGATGCAGAAAGGCACCTGGCCAGCCACCCGATCACGCCCGAGTCGCTGCGTGAAGCGGCACAGCTGGCGGCCGACGCCTGCTCGCCGATTGACGACGTGCGTGGAAGCGCCCGGTACCGCAGGCTGATGGTCCGGAACCTGTCCGCCAGGGCGCTTGCGCAAGTCTGGAACCGACTGACCGGCTGAAGGGTGGGTTTTCAAGAGAGCGAAACCCGCTCGACTCGGTAGCCATCCTACGAGGGACCTATGGCACTTCACGAGATCCACGTCACCATCAATGATGAGCCGGAACAGTTGGCCGTCCCCGCCAACATGACGCTTATGCGCATGCTGCGGGAGAAGCTGGCGCT